>NZ_JBHVYK010000018.1:12680-55949 GCF_042880855.1 Streptomyces sp. NPDC058291 | reverse complement strand
AACCCCCACGCCGGGGGCCGGGGCCGCCCGGGGGGGGGGCCAGCGCGCGGGGGGGGCCCAGGCCCCCCCCCCCCCGCCGGGGGGCCGGCGGGGGGGGGGGGCCCGCCCCCCCCCCCCCACGCCGGTTCAGCTGACGAAGTACGTCGGGTTGGGCAGCTTGTACGTGCGGTCGGCGTAGCCGCCGTCGAGGTCGGAGTACTGGTCGCCGAAGTCGGCGACGATGTCGTACCCGAGGTCGTCCTCGATGTGCTTGCGGGTGCCGGACTTGTACTGGACGGTCGTGCAGGTCCAGGCGCCCGGGGTGGCGCAGGCGCTCAGGTAGGACGGCGGAGCGGCCGCGTTCTTGAGGAACACGTGGCCGGCGTCCAGGTTGACGTCGGCGCCGACCTTCTTCAGGTTCTCGACGGCGGCGGAGCGCTGCGCCTCGGAGAGGCCCGAGTTGTAGAAGACCTCGACGCCCTTCTTCTCGGCGTAGCGCACGAGTTCGGGACTGCCGAACACCGCCGGGCGGTCGGCCTTGTTCACGTAGGCCGCCCAACTGGCCGAGTTGTAGGTGTAGTTGTACCGCTTCTCGTAGTCGAGGCTGAGCAGCAGCGTGTCGTCGATGTCGAAGACGACCGCGGGTCGCCGATACTTCCTGACCGCCTTGCGGGCGGCCTCGTCGATGTACTTCCTCGCGGCCTTGTCCATGCGCGCGAGGTCCTGGGCGTACGGGCTGGACGGCGACGCCTGGTACACGCCGTCGGCGTCCGGCGCGGTGCCGTAGTAGGTGTCGATGTCCTTCGCCAACAGCCCGATGTTGTAGGGCTCGTGGGTGGAGTCGGCCGTGGACTGGCCGGCCGTCGCCGCGCCGGCGCCGTACAGGGCGGCGCCGGCGACGGCACAGGCTGCGGCTACGGCCGCAATGCGCAGTGGCTTATGCATGACAACAGGTTCTACGCGCGTCACCCCCGTCGGCGCGAGAGCTGCCGGGCAAAAAACGGGTCAAGCGCCCCGGCTCGGTCGGCGACTTGAGCCCGCCGCCCTGCGGCCGGGTCACGGGCGCCCCTACGGCGTCCAGTCACCGAGGTAGGTCCGCCGGGTGTGGGCCGCCGCCTCCGCCGCGGTCAGCTGCGGCCGGTTCTCCGGCACCGTCACGACCGCGCCCGGACCGCGGTCGGCGTACTCACGAAAGCGCATGGTCCGCCACGGGTAGGCGTCGCGCATGTTGACGTACGGCGCCACCGCGTCGATCCCGGAGCCGATCCAGGTGTCCCGCACGACCAGCGAAGGCCAGGCGGTCGTCTCGTACGACGGCACCCAGGGCCGGGCGATCTTGTAGGCCGCGTCCTCGGCGCCGGAGGTGATCCGGCCGCGCAGGACGAGGAAGCCGTAGGGGTTGGCCCGGGCGGTGGCGGGGGCGAAGACCATGCCCTTGGGGGTGAAGTCCACGTCGCGCGGAAGGGCGTGGAAGTGGCAGGCGTCGAAGACGGCCCGGCCGCGCCCGAAGACGAAGTCGACGTCGCCCTCGATGTGGCAGCGGTGGAAGTACTGCCGGTCGAAGGCGTCGAGCGCGGTGGTGTCCGCGAAGAGGGTGTCCTGGTGACCGAGGAGGCGGACGGTGTCGAAGTGCGTGCGGTCGCCGGTGACGTAGGCGGCCACCGCCTGGGTGCCGGTGATCTCCGGGTGGTCGGCGCGCAGCCAGTCGTTGGCGAGGGTGAGGTAGCGGACGGTGAGGCCGGGCGCGGCGGAGGTGAAGGTGGCGGAGCCGGCCGTGCCGAGGGTGCCGGACCCGTCGGGCTTCGGCGTCCCGGCCGCGTTGTCGAAGACCAGGACGGCGGCGCGCGGGTCGCGGGAGGCGCCGCGGATCGTCAACTCCTCTGTGTGGGCTGGAACCTTGACGACCTCGCGGTAGGTACCCGGGTGGACGACGATCGTCGCGCCGGGTCCGTCGACGGCGTCCACGGCGGCCTGGAGGGAGTCGCCGGGGCGGACGTGCAGCACACGGCGGCCCGTGCCCGCGACGGCGGGCGCGCGCCCGGCGGCGACGGTCAGGCCGCCCGCGAGCCCCGCGAGCAGGGCGCGTCGGCGCAGCATCTCAGCACTCCCCCCGCCAGGGCTCCCAGTCGCCGAGGTAGCCGGCACGGGTCGCCGACCGGGCCTCCCGCGCGGTGAGTTGCGGGCGGTTCTCGGGGACGGTGATCCGCGCTCCGGGCCCGCTGTCGCGGTACTCGGCGAACCGCTGGCTCTGCCAGGGGAAGGAGGCCGACATGTTCGTGTAGGGCGCGACCGCGTCGATGCCGGCGTCCAGGAAGGTGTCGCGGACGGTGAGGCTCGGGCGGGCGGTGGGGTCGGAGCTGGGCACCCAGGGACGGGCCAGCTTGTAGAACCCGGCCGGCGCCTGGCTGCTCACCCGGCTGCCGGTCACCAGGTAGCCGCGCGGGTTGGCGCCCGCGGTGGAGGGTGCGAAGACGAAGCCGAAGGGCGCTGCGGCCAGGTCGGCGCGGTCGAGGGCGCGGAAGTGGCAGTGCTCGTAGACGGCCGTGGCCCGGCCGAAGACGAAGTCGACGTCCCCCTCGACGTAGCAGTGCGCGTAGTACTGGCGGGCGAAGGCCGTGAGGGCGAGGGAGTCGGCGTACAGGGTGTCCTGGTGGCCGAGGAAGCGGCAGTGGTGGAAGGCGCAGCGGTCGCCCTGGACCTTGACGGCGACGGCCTGGGTGCCGGTGACGTCGGGGTGGTCGGCGCGCAGCCAGTCGTTGGCGAAGGTGATCCAGCGGGCGGTGAAGCCGTCGGCCTGCAGGGTCGTGGTGGCCGAGCCGGTGGTGCCGTACGTGCCGCCCCCGGGCTTGGGGGTGCCGGCCGCGTTGTCGTAGACGATCACGACGTCGCGGGGGTCCTCCGAGGCGCCGATCCAGGTGGCGTCGGTGCGGGTGGCGTCGAGGACGACCGTCTCCCGGTAGGCGCCGGGGGCGAGGACCAGCGTCCAGCCGCCGCCGGCGGCGGCCGCGACGGCGTCCCGTACGGAGGTGTGGTCGCCCCGGCCGAGCGGGTCGACGTACAGGGTGCGTGGCGTGCGGCGGGCGGCCGGTGAGCCGTAGCGGCCGAACGGGCGCCGGCCGGCCGCGGCCCGCGCGGGCGACGCGGTGGAGGCGAGCGCGGCGGCCGTGCCGGCGCTCGCGGCGAGGAATCCCCTTCTGGACAGGGGGCGTCGGGGGTGGGGCGAGGGCATGCGGGTGCTCCTTCGCGGTACGGCGGTGCGCTGGTGCGGGCGGGGTGCGGAAGGCATGGGAGGTGCGAGAAGGCGCGGCCGGGGCGACGGGCGCCGCCCCGGCCGTCGTGCGGGTCAGCCCAGGCGGCCGGCGCCGGCGCCGCAGTCGACGATCCGGGGCACCGCCTTCGCCGGGTCGACCCTGGTGCGCAGGGTGGGCGTCCAGCCGGCGCCGGACTGCAGGGTCTCGGCCGGGATCTCGGCGTTGTGCACGGCGATCAGGTCGGTCCTCACGCCGTTGACGTAGTTGTCGGCGGCGGTCAGCGGCGAGACGTTCCACCGCTTGAGCACCTTGGCCGCGCTGACCCCCTGGGGGAGGGTGAACGCGTTGTGCTCGGCGACGAGCGCGGACTCCTTGCCGATGCCGAAGCTGTAGGAGTAGTCGCCGGCGGCGACGAAGTGGTTGTTGTAGGAGTCGACCTGCCCGAAGCGGACCCGGGGGGCGCGCTCGACGAGGCCGGAGAACAGGTTGTGGTGGAAGGTCACCTTCAGGTGGCCGCGGTCGCCGGCGGCGGTCGACTCGCCGTCGCTGTTGCCGATGAGGATCGTCTTGTCGTGCTCGGTGAAGACGTTCCAGGAGGCGGTGACGAGGTCGGCGCCGCGCACGATGTCCAGTTCGCCGTCGTGCTGCTGGTAGAGCATGCCGAAGTAGGTCGGCGCGGCGCTGTCCGGGTGTGAGCCGTCGGTGAACGTGTTGTGGTCCAGCCACACGTGCGTGGAGCCGTACACGACGGCGGTGTCGTACTCGGAGTTCCAGTTGCCCTTGTCGCCGTCGGTCGGGTCCCACTGCGGGAAGCAGTCGATGGGCGACTCGAAGGCCAGGTTGCGGACGATCACGTTGTCGACGGCCTTGATCTGCAGGCTGACGCCCTTGAAGCCGGCGTTCGCGCCGATGCCGACGATGGTGGTGTTGGCGGGGACGTTCGCCTTGATGGCCTGGTCCTGGGCGGCGGCGGAGGCGCGTCGCAGCCCCTCCGGGCTGTCGTCGGGCTCGGCGCTCAGATCGGTGTCCAGGCCCCAGGTCGCGGGCGCGTACTTGGCGAGGTAGGCGTCGAAGTCGTAGCCGGGCGCGGCGAAGGCGTCGCATCCCTCGGCGACGGCGTCGATGACGCCCTTCACCTTGATGATCTTCGGGGCGGAGCCCCCGGCGTCGAGGGCGGCCTTGAACCCGGCCCAGGTGGTGACGGTGTACACGTGGGCGGCGTCGGCCGCGGACCCGCCCGTGGTGCCCGTCCCGGAGGCGGCCCAGCCGTCGTTCGCGCCCAGGACCTGCCGGCCGAGGTCGCGGGGCGTGGAGCGGGCATCGGTGTGGGCGGACGCGGTGGCGGTGGCGGTGGCGGACAGCACCAGTGCGGTGCACCCCACCAGGGCGGCTATGGCGCGTGCATGACATGACTGGGTAGGCACTGTGCGGGTCTCCTTGCGGGAAAGGGCGGTGTGCGGTGATCGGGAGAGGGGTCAGGCGAGAGGCGCGGGCCAGGTGATCCAGGACGTGGGGATCTCGTCGTGCAGCCGGATCACGTCACGCGGGGCGAGCACCCGGGTGCGCAGCAGCTCCCGGACGACGAGCCGCGCCACGGCGATCGCGCCCGGCGGGTTGAAGTGGGTGTTGTCCTGCTCGGTTTCGGTCCAGTTGAAGTAGGTCTTGGTCGCCTCGACGCCCAGCCGCTGCCAGAGCGCCAGCGACAGGGCCTGTACGTCGAGCAGCGCCACCCCCTCCTCGGTGGCGAGCGCGCGCATGGCGGCGGGATACTCCCCGTGCGTGGGCAGGGCGTTGCCCGCCGCGTCGAACTTGCGCCGCTCGACGGGCGTGGCCAGAACCGGCCGCGCGCCCTTGGCCCGGGCGCCGTCGAGATACCTGCGCAGGTAGTCCTGGTACGTCGTCCAGGGCTCGGTGTAGCGGGCGGGGTCGGTGCTCTTCTCGTCGTTGTGCGCGAACTGGACGAGGAGGAAGTCCCCCGGACGGATCGCGGCGAGCACGGCGTCGAGCCGGCCCTCGTCGACGAAGCTCTTGGAACTGCGCCCGTTCACCGCGTGGTCGGCGACGGGCAGTCCGGAGTGCAGGAAGAAGGGAAGCGCCATGCCCCAGCCGGTCTCGGGCGCGGCGTCGGAGTACTTCTGGGCGGCGGTGGAGTCGCCGGCGATGTAGACGGTTCTCGCCCGGCGGGCCCCGGCGTGGGCGGGGACGGCCGCCGCCCCGAGCGGAACGGCGGCCAGGGCCGCCGAGGTGACCTGCCTGCGGGTCAGTGACACGATCATGCACCTCTCGTTCTCGTGGGCCGCGGGGAACCGCGCGACCGGCCACGGCGGGCCGGCGGTCCCCCACGACCGCGACCACCGGGGCGGTTATCCGTGGTTCTTCTTCCAGTCGGCCTGCGCGGCGTTCAGCTGCTCGGCGAGCGTGTCCAGGAAGTCCTTCGCGCTCTGCTTGCCCAGCAGCACCTTCTGGAAGTTGGGCTCGTTGTCGGCCTTGGAGATCGTGTTCCAGTCGGGCAGGTAGTAGGGCAGCTGCACGATCTTCGTGCCGGTGCCCGTCAGCGCCTCGGCGGCCAGCTTGGTCGGCTCGGAGGCCTGCACCCAGCTGTCCTGCGCGGCCTCCAGGTTGGCCGGCACCTGTCCCGCCGTCTTGTTCCACTTGCTGTTGGACTCGTGCGACGCGGCGAACTCGATGAACTTCCAGGCGGCGGTCTTGTTCTTGCTCGACTTGAACAGGCCCAGCCCGTCGACCGGGTTGGAGACCTGCACCCGGCTGCCGTCCTCCTGCGTCGGCGCGGGGATGCCCTTGAACTTGCCGGCCAGCGCCTTCTGGTGGTCGCCGAAGGAGCCCAGGTTGTGGCTCAGCATGCCGATGGTGCCGGAGTCCCACTGGGCGACCATCTTGGTGAAGTCGTTGTTGACGTCGGCGGACGGGGTGTCCTTTTTGTACAGGCCGACGTACTTCTCCAGCGCGGCCACGTTCTTCGGGTCGTTGACGGTGGTCTTGTCGCCGTTCCAGAACTCGGTGATGCCGCTCTGCCCGTAGGTCGCGTCGAGCGCCTGGGCGATCGATCCGGCGCCGCCGCGGATGGTGTAGCCGAAGGCGTTCTTGTCCTTGTCGGTCAGCTCGTCGGCGGCCCGGTAGAACTTCGACCAGGTGGTCGGCGCCTCCAGGTCCGCCTTCTGGAAGAGGTCCGTGCGGTACCAGAGGGTGCCGCTGTTGGCGGAGGTCGGCACGGTGTACGTCTTGCCGCCGATGCCCGCCGCCTTGACGCTGTCCAGGAACTTCGCGTTGAGCTGCCCGCTCAGCTCGCTCTTCGCCAGGCGGTCGTCCAGCGGTTCGAGGGCGTCCTGCGCGGCGATCTCGGCGAGCATCGCGGTGCCCACGCCGCCGACGTCGGGCAGGCCGCCGCCCTGGATGGCGGTGTCGTACTTGGACTGGACGCTGTCGGACGGCACGCCGACGTACTTGACCTTGATGTCCGGGTTCGCCTTCTCGAAGTCGGCGATGATCTCCTTCCAGACGTCGGTGCGGACTCCGCCGTTGTTGTCCCAGAAGGTGATCTCCCCCTTGCCGGAGCCGTCGCCTCCCTTGTCCCCGGCCGCGCCGCTGCCGTCGTCGCCGCAGGCGGTGGCGGTCAGCGCGAGGACGGAGCCCAGGGCGACGGCCAGGGCGGCGCGCCTGCTTCTGTGGATGCTGCTCTTCATGTGGTCGGCTCTCTTCTTCTGGATCCCAACGGACATATGAAGTTGTGGGGGGTCAGTGGGCGGTGCGGGCGTACGACGCCCAGACGTCCGCGCCCTCGACGCGGTCCGGGACGTGCGGCGCGACCGCGTCGCCGGTCTGCTTCCGCGGCCCGGGGAGCCGGGTGACCAGCGCGGGGACGGCGGCGGGCGGGTCCGGGCGGCGGGCGGGGAAGTCCGGCGGTTCGCAGGCCGCGCCCCACTCGTCGGTCCGGCCGCTCGGGTTCCTGGGGATCGACGCGCGCTCGGCGTCGGGGTTCAGGTGCGGCTCGCCGGCGGCCTCGCCGACCGCGCCGGGGCAGAGACCGGCCGGCGGACCGGGTACGGCCGCCGGGGCCACGGCCGGCCTCGGTGAACGCTGGCTGGGGAAGTGCGTCATTGCGGCTCCCAAGGGCGTGCGGAACGGATGGGTCAGAGCGGTCTGATCCGGAACTCCTCGAACGTGGCCGCCCCTGCGTGTCCCGTCCCGACGGGCGCGAGGGCGAAGAGGCCGAGCAGGGCGCCGACCCAGCGCCACGGGGTGGCGGCGAAGACGGGGCCCGAGTGACGCGGGCCGTCGCCGAGGTCGTACGCGAAACGGCAGCGCGCGCCGGCGCCGATCTCGATCCGCAGCCGTGCCCGGCCCGAGGGGGCGAGCCGCGGATGAGCGGCGTCCCGTTCCCGGTCGGCCACCGGCTCGGCGAACCGGTGCACCAGATGGACGGCTCCGTCGGCGCCCCGCTGGAGGCCGATCCAGCCGAAGGCGTCCCCGAGGACCGCGAGTCCGGCACGGGCCCCCGGTTCCTCGCTGTGCAGCCGCAGCTCCACCTCGACGGCCGAGGGGCGCCCGGGCAGCCGTTGGGTGAGGATGTTCGGCAGGGTGCGCAGATCATGCGCGTCGGCGGTCCGCACACAGGTCAGACGCAGTCCGTCGGCGGAGTGCTGGGTCGCCCAGCCGTCCTGGGGGTTGGCCGTCCACGACCACTGGCGGCCGAAGCGTCCGCCGGGGAAGTCGTCGTCGTCGGCGGGCGCGGCGGGCGGCTGCGCGGGCAGGGCGGGCCGCCGGTGTTCCAGGACGGGTGCGCCCTCGTCCCCGATGACCGGCCAGCCTCCCTCGCTCCCCCACTGCATCGGCTGCAGGTGGACGACCCTGCCGTAGGCGCCGCGCTGCTGGAAGTGCAGGAACCAGTCCTCGCCGTGCGGGGTGCGCACCCAGCCGCCCTGGTGCGGGCCGTTGACGCCGGTGTCCCGCTGCTCCAGGACGATGCGCTCCTCGTAGGGGCCGAAGAAGTCCCGGGCGCGGAAGGCGCCCTGCCAGCCGGTCTCCACCCCGCCGGCGGGGGCGAGGATCCAGAACCAGCCGTCGTGGCGGTAGAGCTTCGGCCCTTCCAGGGTGAACCAGCCGGGGATCCGGTCCCCGTCGACGATCACCTTGCCCTCGTCGAGGACGGCCGTCCCCTCCGGGTGCATACGGTGGCCGGTGAGCCGGTTCTTGACGCCCGCGCGGGACTTCGCCCAGGCGTGCACCAGATAGGCCTCGCCGGTCTCCTCGTCCCACAGCGGGCACGGGTCGATGAGCCCCTTGCCCTCCTTGACCAGGTGCGGACCGGTCCAAGGGCCCCGGATCTCGGGGGCGTTCACCTGGAAGACGCCCCGGTCCGGGTCGCCCCAGAAGATCCAGAAGCGGTCGTCATGGTGGCGCAGGGCGGGCGCCCAGACCCCGCAGTCGTGGCGCGGGGCCGTGAACTCCTCCGCCGGTTCGAGGCGTTCGAGGGCATGGCCGACCAGCGTCCAGCCGACCAGGTCGCGTGAATGCAGCAACGGGAGGCCGGGGGCGCGGCCGAAGCTGGAGGCGGTGAGGTAGAAGTCGTCGCCGACGCGCACGACGTCGGGGTCGGACCAGTCGGCGTTCAGGACGGGGTTGGTGTACGTCTCGTGCCGCTCGTGCGTCACTGGCCGACCGCCTTGCGGACCAGCGCCGCCGCCTCGTCCCGGTTCAGCCGGCCGTCGGCGACGACGGTGACGATCCGGCGCACGGCCGTCTCGCCGGGCGGGATCGGCAGCCGTTCGGCGAAGGCCAGCGAGGAGCCGACGCCCGGGTACTCGGCGGTGCGCACGAACCAGGGGTCGCGGCGGGTGGCGCCGGTGGCTCCCGCGAAGACGAGCGTCCAGCCGGCGCCGGCCAGGGCGAGCCAGTCGGCGCGGGCGCCGTGGACGGCCGCCTCGCCCTGCGTGTCGGCCGTGAAGACGTCGGGGGGCGTGCTCTCCTTCCTGGCCCGCCAGAAGAAGCCGCCGTAGGCCGCTCCGGGGCGTCCGTTCGTCGCCGGGCTGCCGATGGAGAGCGGGCCGGACGTGACGTTGGTCAGGGAGAAGGTGAAGTCCAGCGCCCAGGCGGCCGAGGTGAGTTCGGTGGCCGCCACCGTGCGGCGCTCGCGCAGCAGCTCCCTTCCCGAGGCGACCCAGCGCAGCTCCTCCACGAAGCCGTCGGGGTCGCGCAACTGGAACGAGCCGTGCCGCTGGGCGCCGTGATCGTCCAGCTCGGTCGGGCCCCGGTCGCGGACGTAGGTGCGGCCGCCCCAGAAGTTGTGCCCCTCGACGTCGGGTACGGCTACACCGACGCCGAGGTGGTGGGTGTGGTCGGCGGGGCTGAGCTCGGTGACCGCCGTGCCGGCCAGGGTGGTGACGGGGTGCAGGTAGGGGCGCGGGGACAGCCGGGCGGGCAGCTCGGGCCGGATGACGTATTGGGCGACCGGGCGGCCGGCGACACGCAGGACGACCGGTGAGTCGGGTGCCGATGCGGTCATCAGGGGCTCACCTCTTTCGGATGCGCGGTCGGGAACGCCCAGGGGGCGCCCAGTTCGGAGTAGAGGCAGAGGGTGTCGGCGGCGGCCGCGACCAGGCCGTCGACGCCGGGGACGACGCGCCGGTCCTCCTCCGGCAGCAGGCGCCAGGCCCGTCCGGGCAGCTGGACGGGGTCGGGGGCCGTCCGGATCGCCTCGACGACCCGCATGAACGACTCGGTCGCGGCGGGCGGGACGAGCAGGTCCGTCCCGTCGGTGAGGTGGTCGACGAGGTTCTCCAGCAGGTCGGTGCGGCCGTACTCGAACTCCTCGGGGCCGTGGCCGGCCCGCTGGAGCAGCACGCGGTCCTGCTTGTACCAGTAGGTGATCCGGCCGCGGTCGCCGTGGACGACGACGTACGGCTCGTCGGGGTCCTCGGCGCACAGTGTGGCCGCGACGACGACGTGCCGGCCGCCGGTCGTGCTCACGCGGACGCAGGAGGTGTCGTCGGACTCGATGGCGTTGGCGTGCGCCAGCTCGGTCTCGATGCGGGCGACGTCCTCGGCGCGGGTGGCGCCGGCCAGCGCCAGGGCGGTGGCGACGGCGTGCGCGAGCGGGTTGGTGAGCGCCCCGTCGACCACGTCGACGCCGTTCAGCCGCCGCCTGCCCGCCCACGGCGCCCGCCGGTAGTACGACTGGGCGCGCGCCCAGGCCCCGGCGCCGCCGACTCCCGTCACCTCGCCGATCGCGCCGTCCTCGATCAGCGTGCGGATCGCGGGCACGGCGTGCGAGCCCAGCGACTGGAAGCCGATCTGGCAGGCGACCCCGGCCCGGGCGACCCCGTCGGCCATCCGCCGGAACTCGGCGTAGGACGGGGCCGGCGGCTTCTCCAGGAGCAGGTGCACGCCCTTGCCGGCCGCGGTCAGGGCGAGGTCGGTGTGGGTGGGGATCGGGGTGCAGACGACGGCGACCCGGGCGCCGGTCGTGTCCAGCAGGGCGCCGAAGTCGGCGGACTGCTCGGGCGTGCCGAGGCCCTCGGGGAGCTCGGCCGGGGTCAGCGGGGTCAGCTCGCAGACGCCCGCCAGCCGGACGATGCCCTTGTCCTGGAGCCTGCGGATGTTGTCCAGGTGCCAGCGGCCGTGGCCGCGCGCGCCCGCGAGGACGACGGGGACGGCGGTGTCCGGGGTGTTCATGGGATCCTCCCTGCGCCTGCGCCGCGTGCCACCTCGCTGTCGGCTGCCGCGGCGCTGTCGATCTTTCGCTGCAGGGTAGGCGTCCGGCCGACGTCCGCCGTGACGTCGCGCCGAGTGCCGCTGTCGTAGGCGTGGCCGATCGCGACGAGGTGCACGAGCCGGCCGTCGAGCAGGGTGCCGCTCCGGTGCACGGCGGCGCCGTTCCCGCCGGCGCCGTGGGCGGCCCGGCCGTCGCCGGCGGCGAGGGTCTCACGGCCGAGGCCGCGGGAGCGCGCGTGCGCGGGGACGCGCAGGCCTCCCGTCGTCGCGGCGGCGAAGGCGGTCTGACGGCCCCTCATCCCTTCACCGCTCCCGCGCTGAAGCCGGTGATCAGCCACTTCTGGATGAAGGCGAAGACGATCACCACGGGGACGGCGGCGATGATGCCGCCCGCGGCCAGCGCTCCCAGGTCGACGCTGTCGGCGCTCATCAGGGTGTTCAGGCCGACCGGGATCGTCTGCTTGGTCTGGTCGGACAGGAACATCAGGGCGAAGAGGAAGTGGTTCCAGGCGTGCACGAAGGCGAAGGAGCCGACGGCGATCAGCCCGGGCCGCAGCAGCGGCAGGACGACGATGCGAAAGGCGGTGAGCCGGCCGCAGCCGTCGACCCAGGCGGCCTCCTCCAGGGAGTAGGGCACGTTCCGGATGAAGCCGCTGATCAGGATCATCGACAGCGGCAACTGGAACACCGTCTCGGCGAGGATGACGCTGCCCAGCGAGTTGATCAGCTTCAGCTCGGCGAAGATCTGGAACAGCGGCACGAGGAGCAGCGCTCCCGGCACGAACTGGGTGCACAGCAGGGCGAGCATGAACGCGCGCTTGATCCTGAAGTCGAAGCGGGCGAGGGCGTAACCGCCGGCCAGCGCGACTCCGGTGGTGAGCAGCAGGGTCGCCACGCCGGTGAGGACGCTGTTCTGGAAGTAGACCCCGAAGTCCCGCTCGTTCCAGACCTTCTCGAAGTGGTCGAAGGTCATCGGCCAGGGCACGAGCGAGGTCGACCCGGCCGGGCGGAGCGCGAACAGCAGGATCCAGTAGAAGGGGACGAGGGTGAAGACGAGGTAGATGCCCAGGGGAAGGTAGATCTGCCAGCGCGGGGCCTCGTCCCAGGGGCGTTTCCTGCCGGCCGGCTGCCGGCCCGCCGCGGCGGGCGCGCGCACGGGGACGGACGTGACCTCGGTGGCCTCCTCGGTGATCACTTGTCGCCTCCTCCGAACTTGCTCAGCCGCAGATAGACCATCGAGCAGAAGAGCAGGATCACGAACGCGACCGTGGTGAGGGCGGACGCGTAGCCGAAGTTGTGGGCGTCGACGCTGGTGTTGGCGATGTAGAGCGGGAGGGTGGTGGTCTCCCCCGCGGGGCCGCCCCCGGTGAGCGTGTAGAGCAGGTCGACGTTGTTGAACTCCCACACCGCGCGCAGCAGCGTGGACAGGACGATGGCGTCCTTGAGATGGGGCAGGGTGATGTGCCAGAACTGCTTGATCCGGCTCGCTCCGTCGACCTCGGCGGCCTCGTACAGGTCCTTGGAGACGGACTGCAGGTCGGCGAGGATGAGGATCGCGAAGAAGGGGACGCCGCGCCACAGGTCGGCGACGACCACCGCCGGGAAGACGGTGGAGGTCTCCGACAGCCAGCTCGTGCCGTACTCGCCGAGCCCCAGATCCGCGAGGTAGCGGCTGACGCCCGTCTGGGAGTTGTACAGCAGCACCCAGATCGCGGAGGTCAGCACGCCGGAGACGGCCCAGGGCGAGAACACCAGCGCCCGGCCGAGCGCCCGGCCGGCGAAGGTCTGGTTGACGATCAGCGCCAGCGCCAGGCCGAACAGCAGTTGCAGCCCGACCTCGACGAAGACCCACTTCGCGCTGAAGGCCAGCGTGTCCCAGAACTGGGGGTCCTCGGTGAAGATGTGGACGAAGTTGTCGAAGCCCGCGTACCCGTTGCGCCACGGCTTGGTGGGGTTGAAGTTCTGCAGGCTGTAGTAGAAGACGCTGACGACCGGGTAGGCGATGAAGCCCAGCATCAGCAGGGCCGCCGGCGCGATCAGCAGGTACGGCAGTCTGCGGGGCGTGGCGGAGGCACGGCGCCGCCGGGGTGGCGCGGGCGGTTTCGCCACGGCTGCGGCTTGGGCCATGACTGTTCTCCGTTCTCGGTGCGTCTCTCGGCGCATCTCTCGATGCGTTCTTCGGCGCGTCTCTCGGCGCGACTCTCGATGCGTCTCTCGATGCGTTCTTCGGTGCGTCTCTCGGTGCGTCTTCCGGTGCGTCCGGCTGTGCGTCTCGCGGTCGCGGCGAGCGTTCGCGTGCGTCGTGCCGTCGTCGGAGGTGAAGCGCTTTCTGCATGGACAGGCGTGTGCGCTCCCCTGCCGGCGGCGGTCAGCCCGCGTAGGGGTCCGCGACCTTGCCGGGGCGGGCCAGGAACGCGAAGTCGCAGCCGGTGTCGGCCTGGGTGATCTGTTCGGTGTAGAGCGCGCCGTAGCCGCGCTCGTAACGGGTGGGCGGCGGCGTCCACCGCGCCCTGCGCCGTTCCAGCTCGTCGTCGTCCACGTCGAGCCGCAGGGTGCGGGCCTCGACGTCGAGGGTGATGGAGTCGCCGGTGCGGACCAGGGCCAGGGGCCCGCCGACATACGACTCGGGCGCCACGTGCAGCACGCACGCGCCGTAACTCGTGCCGCTCATCCGGGCGTCGGAGATGCGCACCATGTCCCGCACTCCCTGCTTGAGGAGGTGGTCGGGGATGGGCAGCATGCCGTACTCGGGCATGCCCGGGCCGCCCTTGGGGCCGGAGCCCCGCAGCACCAGCACGGTGTCCGCGGTGATGCCCAGGTCCGGGTCGTTGATGGTGCGCTGCATGGTGCGGTAGTCGTCGAAGACGACCGCGGGCCCGGTGTGCCGCAGCAGGTGCGGCTCGGCGGCGATGTGCTTGATGACCGCGCCGTCCGGGCAGAGGTTGCCCCGCAGCACGGCGACCCCGCCCTCGCTCGCCACCGGGTTGTCCCGGGGGCGGATGACGTCGTCGTCGTGCACCCGGGCGCCGGCGAGCTGCTCGCGCATCGTGTCGTGCGAGACGGTCGGCCGGTCCAGGTGGAGCAGGTCCGGGATCCGGGAGAGGAAGCCGGGCAGGCCGCCGGCGAAGTGGAAGTCCTCCATGAGGTACTTCCGGCCGCCGGGCCGGACGTTGGCGAGGACGGGTACCGTTCGGGCGACGCGGTCGAAGTCGTCGAGGGTGAGCTTGACGCCCGCGCGGCCCGCCATGGCGATGAGATGGATCACCGCGTTCGTCGAGCCGCCGAGCCCGAGGACGGTCGTCACCGCGTCCTCGAAGGCGTCCGCGGTGAGGATGTCGCTCAACCGGCGGTCGCGGTGGACCAGTTCGACGATGCGCAGGCCGGCGGCGGCCGCCATCCGGTCGTGCCCGGAGTCCACGGCCGGGATGCTCGACGCCCCCGGGACCGTCACCCCCAGCGCCTCCGCGGCGGCCGTCAGCGTGGACGCGGTGCCCATCGTCATGCAGTGGCCCGGTGACCGGGCGAGCCCGCTCTCCAGCTCGGCCAGCTCGCAGTCGCCGATGAGGCCGGCCCGCCTGTCGTCCCAGTACTTCCACATGTCGGTGCCCGAGCCGAGGACCTCGTTGCGCCAGTGGCCCGGCAGCATGGGCCCGGCGGGCACGAAGACGGCCGGCAGGTCGACGCTGGCCGCGCCCATCAGCAGGGCCGGCGTGGTCTTGTCGCAGCCGCCCATCAGCACCGCCCCGTCGACCGGGTAGGAGCGCAGCAGCTCCTCGGTCTCCATCGCGAGGAGGTTGCGGTACAGCATCGGGGTCGGCTTCTGGAAGGTCTCGCTGAGCGTGGAGACCGGGAACTCCAGCGGGAAGCCGCCCGCCTGCCACACGCCCCGCTTCACGGCCTGCGCGCGGTCGCGCAGGTGGACGTGGCAGGGGTTGATGTCGGACCAGGTGTTGAGGACGGCGATGACGGGCTTGCCGAGGTGCTCCTCGGGGAGATAGCCGAGCTGGCGGGTGCGGGCGCGGTGGCTGAAGGAACGCAGGCCCTCCGCGCCGTACCACTGGTGGCTTCTGAGCTCCTCGGGGCGTTTGACGGCCTGATCGTCGAAGCGCTTCATATGGACCATCCCGCTGCTATCGCGGCGACCTCGGCACGCTCACCCTCGGGCAGCGGCCGGCTCGGCGGCCGCACCTCGCGCCGACACAGGCCCAGCGACGCCAGGGCCTCCTTGACGACGGTGACGTTGTTGGCAGAGCCGTCCGCGGCTCGCAGCTCCTCGAAGCGTCTGATCTGTTCCCACACCTTCATGGCGGCCGGGTAGTCCCCTGATCGAAGCGCTTCGATCATGTTCAGCGAGACGGCCGGGGCGACGTTCACGAGCCCGGAGGTGAAGCCGGTGGCGCCCGCGGAGAAGTACGACGGCGCGTACGGCTCGGCGAGACCGGCGACCCAGACGAAGCGCTCCAGCCCGGCGTCCCGCGCGAACGCCGCGAAGCAGGAGGCGTCCGGGACCGCGTACTTGACGCCGATGACGTTCGGGCAGTCGTCGGCGAGTTCGGCCAGGCGCTTGCCGTGCAGCCGCGCGTTGCGGATGTAGGGGACGACGCCCAGCTCGGGCACGGACTCGGCGATGGCCCGGTGGTAGTCGACCCAGCCGCTCTGCGAAACGTACGGGTGGACCGGCTGATGGACCATCACCATCTGCGCGCCCAGCTCCCGGGCGTGCCGGGCGGAGGCGACGGCGGTCGGCACGTCGTGCCCGACGCCGGCCAGGATCACGGCCCGCCCGCCCGCCTCGTCGACGGTCAGCTCGGTGACCAGGCGGCGCTCCTCGGGGGTGAGCGCGTAGAACTCGCCGGTGTTGCCGTTCGGGGTGAGGGTGGTGATCCCGCCGTCGAGCAGCCGGCGCACCAGGGCCCGGTGGGCGGGCCGGTCGACGGCGCCGTCCTCGGCGAACGGGGTCACCGGGATGGCCACCACGTCGGCCAGGGCCGCTCGCTGGGTCTCGAACGCCACGCTGCTCATTCCTGACCTTCCTTGGCCGGAGCCTGTTCGAGGGCGGCCGCTTCGGCGGTCTCGGGGAACGCCCGGTGCACGAAGGACGCGATGTGGGCGTGCAGGGCGCGGGCCGCGCCGTCCGCGTCGCCGGCCAGCGCGAGCCGCAGGATCTCGCGGTGTTCGCCGGCCTCGCGCTCCCAGGAGGGCGAGGCCGCCCAGGCGACGGCGGAGACCAGGGCGGCCTGGTCGCGGACCTCGTCGAGCATCCGGCCGAGCAGCGGGTTGCCGCAGGGCAGATACAGCGCGCGGTGGAACTCCCGGTTGGCCAGGGACCGTTCGGCGGTGTCGGCAGCCTCGTCGGCCATCGTCAGCGCCTCGCGGGCGGCCTCCAGGGAGGCGCCCCGGCGTACGGCCCGCCTGAGCGCCTCGGGTTCGAGGAGCAGGCGTACGTCGTAGACCTCGCGCGCCATGTCCGCGTCCACCATGCGCACCGTGACGCCCTTGTACTGGCTCATGACGACCAGACCGGTGCCGGCCAGGGTCTTGAGCGCCTCGCGCACCGGGGTCTTGGAGACCCCGAACTGCGCGGCGAGCTCGGTCTCGACCAGGGCCTGACCGGGCGTCAGCCGCCCGGTGAGGATGCGGCGTTTGATCTCCTCCAGCACGTACTGCGTGCGGGACGGGATCGGCGTGGGCACAGAGGTCATGCGCGCCTCTCGGATGTCGCGTGTCTGATCACGGATCTCGCATATCGCGTCTCATATATGACGTACGAGGTACGACGCGTTGAAGGTAGGAGGGGCCCCGTGTTTCGTCAATGCTTCTGGCAAAGGAAGTTGGGGTTGCCGTGACGCAAGGGCCCCAAGGGGGGTCAGAAGGGGATGGTCTCGCCCTCGCGCGCCGTGCGGGTCGGCCCCTCGAACACGGCGGCGGCGCGGGCGGTGGCCGCCTGCCGGGTGAGCGTGGGGCCGACATGCGTGACGTACAGCTCGCGCACCCCTGCCTTGCGGGCGGCCTCGCCGGCGTCCTCGGGCGTGAGGTGCACCGCCTGCTCGCGTTCGCCTTCGCGATGCTGGTCGAGGTCCGCCTCGCACAGGAACAGGTCGGCGCCCGAGGCGAGTTCGGTGAGCGCGTCGCACGGCCCGCTGTCCCCGGAGTACGCGAGGACGCTCCCCTGGCATTCGGCGCGCAGCGCGTACGCCTCGGTGTCGTGGGCCACCGCGCGCGAGGTGAGGCGCAGATTCCAGTGCCGCACGGTGTGCCCGTCGAACAGCGGCCTGAAGTCGAGGAACTCGCTGAGGAACCGCACGTCCGGCCTGCCCAGGAAGCCGGCCAGCCGCCGGGCGCAGTCGAGCGGCGCGTACACCGGGATCGGGGCCGGCGGGGCCATCCCGCCGTGGGCGAACGCGTACGCGGCGGCGAGGAGGTCCGCGCTGTGGTCGGCGTGCAGGTGCGAGATCCAGATCGCGGTGAGCCGGTCGGGATCCGTGTGCCGCTGCAACTCCGCGAACGTGCCGGGCCCGGCGTCCACCCACACCTCCGCCCCTGCGCCGCGCAGCAGGTATCCCGAGCAGGGACGGCCCGGAGCCGGGTGCGGGGAAGCGGTGCCGAGGACGGTGAGGCTGAGGGGCATGGTGGGGAGCGTACGTTTCGCTCCCGCCGTCCGCCCCCTGATTGCCTCCGTCTACGGCAACCGCAGGCCGGCGTCTACGGGGATGCCGGGTCCACGACGGGCCCCGGGTCACGTGCGCCCGGGGTGACGTGCGCCCGGGGTGACGTGTGCCCAGGGCTAGGACCGGGGCGCCCACCCCGGATCGCGTCCGCTCAGCCCGACCGCCCGGTCGAGCAGGGGGGCGTCGTCCGGGACGGGCACGACGGGGCCGAAGGGGCCGACGCCGGAATCGCCGTCGGCCGCGGCGGCCAGGAATCCGTGCGCCGCCGTCAGCGCCGCCGGGTCGGGGTCGTACTCCTGGCCGGTGGCCCGGGCCAGGTCCCAGCCGTGGATCACCAGCTCGTCCGCGACGACGGCGCCGGCGACCGCGCCGGGCAGGTCCACGCCGCCCGCGCGGGTCATGCCGGTCCAGGCGGCCGGGTCGCGCCAGGCGTCGACGAGGGCGTCGAGCACCTTGGCCAGTTCCCCGCGCCAGCCGGGGCCGATGTCCGGCGCGGCCGCGTCGGGAGGGGTGTCGGTCGTGGGACCGAGGTCCTTGCGGGCCGCGTCCCGGAAGGCGACGGACAGGCCGGTGAGGTGTCCGAGCAGGTTGCGCACGGCACAGCCCGGGCAGGGCGTCTCGTGCGCGAGCTGCTCCTCGCGCACGCCGTCCGCGAGGCGCGCGACGGTCCGGGCCTGCGGCCCGAGGTCGAAGGTCGTCGTCGTGTCGGTCATATGAGGGAGACCGGCCGCGCGCCGGAAACTCATCGCGGCCCCCGGATAAGGCACCTGCCCGACGCGGCGCGAACCTCCTTAGACCCACGATGACCGGACATGACGAAGAACTGGTCCGTGGTTCGTGTCGTGCGGGAACGGGACGCGGCGCTCTGCCTGGCGGTGTCGGTGGTGTCCGGCTTCGGCACCTCGGCGCTCTGGCTGGCGTCCGGCGTGTGGGTCAAGGACCTCACCGGCTCGAACGGGCTCGCCGCGCTGTGCGTGCTGGCGCTGTGGGCGCCCACGCTCCTCGCCCCGCTGCTGGGGTCCCTCGCCGACCGCGCCCGCCGACGCCCCCTGCTCGTCGCCTTCGACCTGGGCCCGGCCGCCTTGCTGCTCGCCCTCCTCGCCGTGGACTCCCCCGGCCGGCTCTGGCTGCTGTACACGGTGCTGTTCCTGTACGGCGCCGCCTCCGTCGTGATCGACGCGGCCGAGTCCGCGCTCGTGGCCGCCGTCGTCGCCCCGGAGCTGCTCGGCGACTTCAACGGGCTGCGCATGACGGTCACCGAGGGCATGAAGCTGGTGGCCCCGCCGACCGGCGCGGTCGTCTACGCGGCCCACGGCGGCCGGGGTGTGGCCCTGCTGGACGCGGCGACCTTCGTGTGCGCGGCGGGGCTGTACGGGTGCGTGCGGGTCCGCGAGGAACGGCCGCGGCGGCCTGCCGGCCACTGGCGGGCGCGGACCGCCGAGGGCGCCCGCTTCCTGTGGGGGCATCCCGAGCTGCGCCCGCTGGTCCTGGCGGGCGGCACGACGATGCTGTTCGCGGGTCTCGGCGCGCCGCTGCTCTACGCCGTCGTCGAGGGCCTCGGCCACTCCCCCGCGTACACGGGCGCGCTCTACGCCGCCCAGGGCGCCGGTTCGGTCGTGGCGGGGCTGCTCTCGGGGCCGGCGCTGCGGCGGCTGGGGGCGCGCCGGTTCGCCGCGTGCGGGATCGCCCTCACGGCCGTCGCGGTCGTCGCCCAGGCCGTCCCCTCGGACCCCGTGGCCCTGGTGTGCGGCGCGGCGATCGGGGCGGGACTGCCCTGTCCCCTCATCGCCGCGCTGACCGCCGTGCAGCAGCGGACGCCGGACGCGCTGCTCGGCCGGGTCACCGCCACGGCCGGCACCCTGCTGTACGCGCCGAACGCGTTCGGTCTGGCGGCGGGCGCCGGCCTGGTGGAACTCCTGCCGTATCAGCTGCTGTTGGTGCTGCTGGGCCTGGCCCGCCTGCCGGCGGTCCTGCCTCTGCGGCGCACGCCGGTCCACCGCGACGCCAGCGCCGCCCGCACCGCCGCCGGGTCCTCGTCCGACGCCGGCCCGGCGTGACGCCCGCGCTTCCTCGAACGTCTCCGGGCCCGCGGTCCGCCTCGCGGCGAGCACGGCGCAGCCCCGATCCGCCGCCCCGTCCGCTCCGGCGGCCGTCGCCCGCCGAGGCCGGCCCTCCCGCTCACCGCGACGCCAGCGCCGCCCGCACCGCCGCCAGGTCCTCGTCCGACGCCAACCCGGCGTGGTAGAGGCGGACTTCCGTCGCGCCGAGTTCCCGGGCGCGTGCCATGTCGGCGGTCAGGGTGCCCGGGCTGCCGCCCATGCCGGAGACGACGCCGAGGTTGGCGGCGAGGACCGCGCCCTCACGGCCCTGTTCGGCGAAGGGCGTCAGCAGGCCCGGACCGCCGGCGCAGGGCACGACCACCCCGTCCGCGACGGACAGGATGTGCGCGGGGTCGACGCCCGGGTTGGCGCCGACGTGGTACGTCACGGGGTCGGCGTGCAGGAGGACCTGGAAGCCGGCGGGTGCGGCCGCCCGGACGGCGGCCACGGCGTCCTCCTGGAGGGTGCGGGCCCGTTCGTCGCGCCACGCGCGCGTGGCCGCGGCCGTCTCCTCCCCGAGCAGCTTCTCCACCCCGGTCCAGCCCTGGTCGTCCGGCGCGCCCCGCCACAGCGGTTCCAGCGCCTCCCGTACGGCGGCGGCGAGGGCGTCGGCGTCCAGGCCCCGGTCGCCGTAGCCGGCCCGGCAGGCGGGGCAGAAGCAGAGTCCCATCAGGTACTGGCCGGCGTCCCCGAGGGCGACGCCGCCGGTCTTGTCGTGGGCGTGCAGGTGCTGGAGGCCGTACCAGCCGAGGGACTCCAGTTCCGTGCCGTTCGCGCCGGGGCGCACGGCGGCCTCGGCGGCGAGGTCGACGAGGTACGCGCGCGTGTCGGGCTGGGCGATGCAGGGAGCCCACGGGTAGCGGTCGCCGTAGGCGTTGACCACGGAGGTGTCCGGACGTTCGGCGCCCAGACGGGAGTTGTGCGCGAGGACGACCCAGGTGTGCACGTCCAGCCCGTTCCCGGCGAGCGCCTCGGCGGCCTCTTGGTAGGCGTCGCCGGGGGCCCAGTCGCCGGCCGGGTAGGGGCGCAGGGCACGGCCCTTCCAGCGGCCGGCCTCGGGATCCACCGGGTACAGCACGGACGCGTGCTCGGCGGTGACGATCCGGTGGCGCGGGTGGCGGGGGGTGAGGGCGCGGGTGGAGTGATAGGCCGCCGCGAGGGTCACCTGCTCCACGCCGAGCGCGGCGATCCGGGCCGGGGCCTCGGGGTCGCCGGTGACGTCCCAGGGATAGACGAAAGTCGACGCCTTCACTTAACGGTCCTCCTCCAGCAGCGCGTAGCCGCGCTCGATCACCTGGGCGAGCTGCTTGACATGATCCTCGCCCGGTTCGTGCAGCGGCGGGCGGACTTCGCCGACGTCGAGGCCGCGCAGCCGGACCGCGGCCTTCACGAGCGAGACGGCGTATCCGCGGCCCTGGGCGCGCAGTTCGACGAACGGCCGGTAGAAGCCGTCGAGGAGACGGTGGACGGTGGCGTCGTCGCCGGTGGCGAGCGCCCGGTGGAAGGCGAGCGCGATCTCGGGGGCGAAGCAGAACACGGCCGAGGAGTAGAGGGTGACGCCGAGGGCGCGGTAGGCGAGCTGGGTCTGTTCGGCGGTCGGCAGACCGTTGAAGTAGAGGAAGTCGCCGGGGACCTCGGTGCGTACGGCGCTGACGATCCGCTGCATCAGGTCGAGGTCGCCGAGCCCGTCCTTGAGGCCGACGATCCCCTCGGTCCTGGCGAGTTCGACGACGGTCTGCGGGGTGAAGACGGCGTTGTCGCGCTGGTAGACGACGACGGGCAGGGAGGTCGCGGCCGCCACCGACCGGTAGTGCCGCAGCAGGCCCTCCTGGGCGGCGACGACGAGGTAGGGCGGCATGGCCAGCAGACCGTCCGCCCCGGCGGCCTCGGCCAGCCGCGCGTAACGGACGGCGAGCGCGGTGCCGTAGCCGGCGCCCGCGACGACCGGGGCCCGCCCGGCGGTCTCCTGCACCGCCGCCCGGACACAGGCCTCGAACTCCTCCGGCGTGAGCGCGTGGAACTCCCCGGTCCCGCAGGCCGCGAAGACCGCGGCGGCGCCCGCCTCGACGCCGCGGCGGACGTGCGCGCGGAAGACGTCGAGGTCGAGACGGCCGTCGGGGCCGTAGGCGGTGACGGGGAAGAACAGCGGTCCGCTGGGGACGCGGAGGCGGGCGGCGAGCGGTGCTGACGTCACGGGCTCTCCCGGGTCCATATTCTTGAGCGGCGTCCATATTCCTGAACAACCTCACGCTAAGGTGCCCGAACGAGCCGGGTCAAGCCGACGAACCCCCAAGACACCAGCCGTTTCGCCTCTCCTGCGAGACACTTGACGGGCACCGCCACCGCTCCTTAGCGTGTCCATGCATGTGAACCGCAGCCACGCATGCGTCCACCCGCGTCCGCCCGCTCAAGTGATCCAAGGAGACCCGAGGATGCCCGCTCCGCGCACCGTCCTGCTCACCGGCGCCGCCGGCGGCCTCGGCACCCTGATGCGGGACCTGCTGCCGGCCTACGGCTACGAGCTGCGGCTGCTCGACCTGCGCCCGATCGAGGGCGCACCGGAGGCGATCGTCGCGGACCTGGCCGACGAAGAGGCGGTCCGGGAGGCCGTGCGGGGCGTGGACGCGATCATCCACCTCGCGGGGATCTCCCTGGAAGCCCCCTTCGAGAAGATCCTCGCCGCGAACATCGCGGGAACGTACAACCTGTACGAGGCCGCCCGCGAGGAGGGCGTGCGGCGCGTCGTCTTCGCCTCCTCCAACCACGCGGTCGGCTTCACCCCCCGCCCCGGCGACGGGGACCCGCTGATCCCGGTCGACACCCCGCGCCGCCCCGACACGTTCTACGGCCTGTCCAAGTCCTTCGGCGAGGACCTCGCCCAGCTCTACTGGGACAAGCACGGCCTGGAGAGCGTCTCGGTGCGCATCGGCTCCTGCTTCGCCGAGCCGACCAGCGTGCGCATGCTCTCGGTGTGGATGAGCCCGGCCGACGGCGCCCGCCTCTTCCACGCGGCCCTCACCGCCGAGGACGTCGGCCACACCGTCGTCTACGGCTCCTCCGCCAATACCCGCCTGTGGTGGGACCTGAGCAGCGCGCGGGCGCTCGGCTACGAGCCGCGGGACGACTCCGAGCCCTACGCCGACAAACTCGTCGCCGAGCAGGGCGAGCTGGACCCGGAGAACATCGCCCACGCCTACCTGGGCGGCCACTTCGTCAGCGACCCGCCGATCTGGCCGTACTGACCGGAAGCCACCCCCTCGCGAGGGTCACTGGAGCAGTACACGGCGGGGGGCGGCGGCAAGACCGGGGTGGCGCCGGCGAAGCGTCCGGGGGAGGTACGCGCGGGTAAGGGAACGGCAAAGTGGTCTCGTTCGTTCACCCGGCATGACAGCTATGACCCCCGGCTCGAACATCCCTCTCCCCGTCGCGCGCGTGACGGTGGACGTCGCCGCCCCGGTGCGGCTCGACGTTTCGGGCCTGCTGCTCACCGCCGACGGCAAGGTGCGCTCCGACGACGACTTCATCTTCTACAACCAGCCGAGCGGCCCCGGCGTCACCTACCGCTCCGGCGGCGGCACGTCCCCCGACGCGATCACGGTCGACACCGCCGCCGTCCCCCCGGGCATCGAGAAGATCGTCGTCACCGCGAGCCCGGACGCCGCGGGGCAGACGTTCCAGGGCGTCGAACCGACGGCGACGATCCGCAGCGCGGACGACAACGGAGTCCTGGCCACGTTCACGCCCCCGCAGCTCGGCGCGGAGACGGCGCTGGTGGTCGTGGAGATCTATCTGCGCAACGGCGTCTGGAAGGCCCGCGCGGTCGGCCAGGGCTACGCCGACGGCCTGGCCGGCATCGCCACCGACTTCGGCGTGACGGTGGAGGAGCCGGCGCCCGTCGCCCCGCCGCAGCCGGTCGCCCCGCCCAGGCCGACGGCCCAGGCCCCGGTGGCGCCGGCGACCCCGCCCGCCGACCCGCGGCTGGCCACGCCCGCACCGCCCGCCGCTCCCCCGGCCCCGCCGGCCGCCGCGCCCGGCGCCGGGAAGATCAACCTGGACAAGGGCCGGGTCAGCCTGCAGAAGAACCAGACCGTGTCACTGGTCAAGGGCGGCCGCCCGCTGCTCTCCCAGGTCAAGATGGGGCTCGGCTGGGAGCCCGCGTTCGGCGGCAAGGACATCGACCTGGACGCCTCGGTCATCGCCTTCGGCCCCCAGCGCAACCACATCGACAGCTGCTACTTCGGCAAGCTCTCCATCGTGAACGGCGCGATCAAGCACTCCGGCGACAACCTCACCGGCGAGGGCGGCGGCGACGACGAGGTGATCGTCGTCGACCTCGGCCGGCTCCCGCAGGAGGTGACCGGACTGGTCTTCACCGTGAACTCCTTCTCGGGCCAGAAGTTCACCGAGGTCGCCAAGGCCTACTGCCGGCTGCTGGACGCCGCCAGCGGCGAGGAGCTGGTCCGCTTCGACCTGACCGGCGCCGAACCGCAGACGGGCGTGCTGATGGCCAAGATGATCCGCCAGTACTCCGGCGAATGGGAGATGACGGCGATCGGCCGGTTCGTGAAGGCACGGACGGTCCGCAACATGGTGAAGCCCGGCGCCGAGGCCCTGTAGCCGCCCGGCGACCGCATCGAAGCCCTCCGCCCCGCCCGGCCGCGGGCGCCCGCCGTCGTCGGGGGCGCCCGTCGCCGTCAGCGCACCGGCCGCAGCCCCTCCGTCAGCAGCGACACGTACCGGCGGATGACGCCCGCGTCCCCCTGGGCCAGCTCCGACGCCGTCGCCACCCCGTGGGCGAGCCGCAGCACGTCGATCGGATCGACGTCCGGCCGCAGGGTGCCCTCCCGCTGCGCCGCCTCCACCAGCCGGGTCGCCGCCGCCTTCACGCGGGTGCCGCAGACGGTGACGGCGGCCGTGCCGCCGTCCGTGACGGCGGAGCCCAGCAGCGCCTTCATGCCGCGGACCTGGATCGTGCCCACGCACAGCTCGTCGAGCCACGCCGTCAGCGCCTCGCCGGGCGGCAGCTCCCCGCCGAGTTCGTCGGCCCGCGCCGCGAGCGCCTCGATCCGGTCGACGTAGGCCGCCTCCAGCAGCGCCTGCCGGGTCGGGAAGTGCCGGTAGAGGGTGCCGGAGCCGACGCCCGCCCGCTTGGCGATGTCATCGAGGGAGGCGCCCTCCCCGTGCTCGGCGAAGGCCTGCGCCGCCACCTCCAGCAAACGCGCGTAGTTGCGGCGAGCGTCCGCGCGCATGGGCCTGACCTGCGTCATCCAGTCACTCCTCGCGAACCGTGTCTCGCTGTGCGGGACGGCGAAGCCGCCCTGCAGACCGTCCCCGCGCGCCGCCCTCGCGCCGCGGTTCCACGACCGCGTCCGGTCGTGCTGACCGCGTCCGGTCGTGCTGACCGCATGGTCCACCACATCGGACCGGGACACCAGAAGACCTGGCCATCAGGAGAATGGGAGAACGGGGAAACGCGGGGAACGGGCGAGGGGGGAGCTGGGGGGTCCCAGTGCCGGGCGAAGGCCGCGGGCGGTCAGAACAGCGCGCTGTACGCGTTCAGCGCGGGCTGTCCGCCCAGGTGCGCGTAGAGCACGGTCGCCTCATGGCCGATCTCGCCGCGGGCGACCAGATGGACGAGCCCGGCCATCGACTTCCCCTCGTAGACCGGGTCGGTGACCATGCCCTCGGTCCGCGCCGCGAGCCGCATCGCCTCCAGGGTCGTCTCGTCCGGAACGCCGTAGACGCCCGCGTGGTACCGCTCGTCGAGTTCGACGTCGTCGACGGTCAGCTCGCGACGCACCCCGATCAGCCGGCCCGTGCCGTGCGCGATGCGGGCGATCTGCTCCCGGGTGCGCGCCGGCTCGGCCGAGGCGTCGATCCCGAGGACGCGGCGGGGACGGCCGCCCGCCTCCTCCAGCGCGGCGAACCCGGCGATCATGCCGGCCTGGGTCGACCCGGTCACGGAACAGACGACCACGGTGTCGAAGAACACGCCCGCCTCCCGCTCCTGCTCGGCCACCTCGTACGCCCATCCGGCGAAGCCGAGCCCGCCGAGCGGATGGTCGGAGGCCCCGGCCGGGATGGCGTAGGGCTTCCCGCCCGCCTCCTCGACCTCCCTGAGCGCCTGCTCCCAGCTCTCCTTGAAGCCGATGCCGAACCCGGCGCGGACGAGCCGCACGTCGGCGCCGACGAGCCGGCTGATCAGGATGTTGCCGACCCTGTCGTAGACGGAGTCGGGCCACTGCACCCAACTCTCCTGGACCAGCACGCACTTGAGTCCTGCGCGAGCGGCGCACGCGGCGACCTGGCGGGTGTGGTTGGACTGCACCCCGCCGATCGACACCAGGGTGTCGCACCCCTGGGCGAGCGCGTCGGCGACCAGGTACTCCAGCTTGCGGGTCTTGTTCCCGCCGTACGCGATCCCCGAGTTGCAGTCCTCGCGCTTGGCCCACAGAGCGGCCCCGCCGAGGTGGGCGGTGAGCCGTTCCATGGGGTGGACCGGCGACGGGCCGAACAGCAGGGGGTAGCGGTCATGGGAGGAGAGGGACGTCGTGGCCATGGAGCCTCCTCGGCTCAGTCGGTGCCGGCCGGTCGGCCCGATGGGCGGTGTCGGCCAGGTCTGCGGTGTCGCCCAGGTCTGTGGTGTCGGCCAGGTCGGCCAGGGTGCGCCAGATCTCCGCCGTGACCCGGACCGCCTCGTCCACGTCGCCGGCCGCGCAGGCCTCGATCAACTGTCCGTGCAGGCCGGCCGAACGGCAGGCGCCGCCTTCGCCGAAGCGCCGTCGCTCCAGCCGCCGGATGAGCGGGGTGTAGCGGGCGACGGTGGCGGCGGCCGCCCGGTTGCCGGCGGCGCGGACCAGCACGTCGTGCAGTTCGTCGTCGGCGCGCAGGGCGGCGTCCACGTCCCCAGCGCCCACCGCGGCGGCGAACCGTTCGTTGGCCGCACGCATCCCCTCGACGTCCGCCGCGAACAGCCGGGGCACCGCCACCCGGGCGACCAGCTCGTGCATCGCGCCGACCACGGCGGCCGCGTCCCGCACGTCGGCCGCCACGACCGGGGTCACCCGCGTGTAGCTCTGCGGCTTGGTCTCCAGCAGCCCCTCGTCGACCAGCCGCGCGAAAGCCTCGCGCACCGGCGCCCGGGACAGCCCCAGCCGCTCCGCGAGATCCGCGTCGCGCACCACGGCGCCGGGGGCGATGACCCCGGCCACGATGGCGTCGCGGATCGACGCGTAGGCCCGGTCCCTGAGCAGAGTGCGCGGCACAGCTTCCATGAACTGAAATGTTAGATATCAGTCACCGGCGCACACAAGAGCCCGCCTCTTCCGGTCCCCCACGTCTGAGGGGCCGGAGGTCGCGGACTGCCACGACTTCCGGCCCCTCGGCCACTACCGGCTGCGCGAGCCGGGGCGAGCGCCGCCCGCTCTCAGGGCGCCCACGGCCACTTGGTGTCGTCGGCGGCCTCCAGCAGGGGCACCATCCGGAAGGCCGCGTCCGACAGACCCCCGAAGGCGTGCCGGTTCGCCGTGCCCGACGGACCGTGGCCCGCACGGTGTCCGGCCAGGTTCCAGGTGTAGACCGGCACGTTCGCCGGCACCTGGTCGGTCGGGCCGCCGTGGCGGTTCGCGGTGAACTGCTCGTCGGTGACGATCAGCACCCGGTCGTGCGCGCGGTAGTGACGGCGCACGGCCTCGGTCGTGTCGGTACCGCCGAGGTCACCGAACCGCTCCAGGATCTTCAGCACAGACTCCCCCTTCCGGAAAGTGATCGCGTTGCTGCCGGTGCCGAACTCGACGAGGTCCGCGTCCGCCGCCCGCAGTGCGAGCGCCGTCCCGAAGATCGCCGCCGCGTCGGCCCGGGTGAGGTCGGAGCGGTCCGACAACCGCGCGTAGAACATCGAGCCGGAGCGGTCGACGAGCACCAGCGTCCGCCCCGGCAGAGCGGGCACGTTGGCCAGCGAGTGGCCGAGCGCCTGCTCCAGCGGGTACGCCCAGCGCAGCGAGGGCGCATGCCGGTACGCGGCGAGGTACCGGAACGGGAACTGCCGCGAGCGCGCGACCTCCTCCGGGTCGCTGATCCTCGCCGCCACCTGTGCCGCGACCTCGTCGCTCACCCCGGCCTCGTCGAGGTTGCGCAGGTTGCGGACCAGCGCCATGGGCCCCATGGACGGGACGACCGCCTCCCAGGCCGCCTTGTCCATCGGCCCCTGCAGCCAGCCCGCCAGCGCCTCCCAGGTGATGCCCGCCTCGGCCAGGCGCCGCGCGCCGTCCGCCGCGGTCACCACCGCGCGCCGCTCGGCGGGCGGCAGCGCCATGAGGTCGTGGTGCGCCACGAGCGCGGGCAGCGACCGGGGCGGCACGGCGGTGTCCGGGTGATGCCGGCGGTCCAGGGCGTAGCGGAACAGGTCGCCCTGCCACGGCTTGGCGGGATCCGGCGAGGCGTGCACCAGGTTGAGGATGTCGCCGAAGCGGTAGCCCTTGGACGCGGTGTCGTACTTCAGCAGCGACCTGGCGCCGTACAGCCGGCGCACGGCGTCGGCGATGCCGCGCTTGACGGGCTTGGGGACGGTGCGGCCGTGGGCCGCCGTCCAGTACCCGAGCAACTCGCCGGGCTCGTCGGCCCGCTGGAGGACGGAGTCCACGACCTGCCGGTTGGAGGGGCCGCCGGTGGCGCCCGCCGCCAGGCGCGCGTGGACGTACTCGGCGGCGCCGACGATCGCGGCCGTGCGGAGGTTTCCCTCGCCGCGCAGCCAGCCCAGCAGGCCGGCCGTCCAGGTCGGGTCGCTGACGGCGAGTTCGCGCACCAGGTGCGCGAAGCGGTCGTCGCGGGCGGCGCCGGTCTCGTAGAAGGTCTGCTGGGAGACCAGGTTCGCCACCGCCAGCAGGAAGAGCTCGGAGCGGGCGTCCCGCTCGTGGCCCCGGCCGCCCTGGTGGGTGCGCAGCGACCGGCCCGTGGTCCTCACGGGCGAGGTGGGCAGGGCCTTACGGGCACGGACGTTGAAGCGCACCATGGTGAATTCCCCCGAATTCGTGTTCATCGATTTCGCCGTTCGGCGAATCGGCTTTTCGGGGAGGCGCGACAAAGGGAAGGTGCCCGAGATCAGGGGTCGGCGACGGACCAAGTCAGATGCTCTACCCGACTGAGCTACGTCGACCCGAGGTCGACGACGGGACTCGAACCCGCGACCGTCCGATCCGATGAAGTAACCGTTGCCTGCGCACCGGGCACCCACCTCATGCTGCGCCTCCCGAGATCAAGTCGGCGGCGGCGTGGAGTTCTTTTACAGAGAAGTAGCCGCAGCCCGCGCACCGGAAGGTGCTGTGAAGTTGTGGTGTCCAGAGATCGAGGCCGGCGGAACCGACAAGGTGCTCTGACCCCTGAGCTACACCGGCGCGTGGTGCCGATGGCGGGATTCGAACCCGCGGCCGCCCCATTATCAGTGGAAGTAGGTCCTGCCTTCGCACCTGGACGTGCATCACTTTAGGAGGGCGGCCGCGGATCGGGCGAGCGAATTAATCACCGCTCATTGCTCACCGCTTCTGGCGCTTCCAGGGGCCGGTGATCGCCAGCATGATTCCCGGCGTCTGGATGTTGGCGAAGAGGGTGTGGCCGTCGGGCGAGAAGGTGACGCCGGTGAACTCGCTGTACTCGGGGTCGTCCGCGGTGCCGATGTTGAGCTCGTTGCGGGCGATGGGGTAGGTGCGGCCGCTGTCGGTGGCGCCGAAGAGGTGCTGGACGCCCTCGCCGTCCTCGGCGATGACGAGGCCGCCGTAGGGGGAGACGGTGATGTTGTCGGGGCCGTCGAAGGCGCCGTCGGCGGACGGGTCCGGGTTCACCCCGAGCAGCACCTTCAGCGTCAGCGTGCGGCGCTTGGGGTCGTAGAACCAGACGGCGCCGTCGTGCTGGACGGGGCTCTCGTCACGGGCGTAGGAGGAGACGATGTACGCGCCGCCGTCGGCCCACCACATGCCCTCCAGCTTGCGGGCGCGGGTGACCTGGCCGGCCGTGAACTGCTTGCGGACGGACACCGACCTGGCGTCGCGGTCGGGGACGTCGACCCAGTCGACGCCGTACACGGTGCCGGTCCTCGTGGCGCGGGACAGGTCGTCGACGAACTTGCCGCCGGAGTCGAAGCACTTGAAGGCCTGCAGGACGCCGGCGTCGTCGGCGAGGGTGCGCAGCCTGCCCCGGCCGTGGCGGAAGCCGGCCGGCGGGGTCCAGCGGAAGAGCAGGCCGTTGGGGCCCGAGGCGTCCTCAGTGAGGTACGCGTGCCCGTGCCGGGGGTCGATGACGACCGCCTCGTGGGCGTACCGGCCGAACGCCTTGATCGGCTCGGGGTGGCGGTTGGCGCGGCGGTCCTCGGGGTCGACCTCGAAGATGTAGCCGTGGTCCTTGGTCATGCCGTTCTGGCCGGCCTTGTCCTCGGTCTCCTCGCCGGAGAGCCAGGTGCCCCAGGGGGTGACGCCGCCCGCGCAGTTGGTGGAGGTCCCGGCGATGCCCACCCACTCGGCGACCTGGCCGCCGGGGCGCACCTCGACGACCGTGCAGCCCCCGGCGGCGGCCGGGTCGTAGACGTGGTCCTCGGTGAGCGGCACGGGGTACGGCCAGCCGGAGCGCGGGCCCTTCAGCTCGTGGTTGTTGACGAGCAGGGTCGCGCCGCGCGGGCCGCGGAAGGCGGCGGTGCCGTCGTGGTTGGACGGGGTGATCTCGCCGGACTCCAGCTTGGTCCGGCCGCTGTGGGTGATGACGCGGTACCGGAAGCCGGCGGGCAGCGCGAGGAGGCCGGCCGGGTCGGGCAGCAGCGGTCCGTAGCCGACTCCGTGGTGCCCGGGGGCCGCCGACCCGCGCGAGGCGTCCGCGGGGTCCTCGGCGTCCGTGGCGGCGAGGGCGTGGGGCGCGGAGGCGAGGGCGCCTACGCTGCCCGCCAGCGCGATCCCGGCGCCGGTGACCGCGGATCGCCTGGTGAAATCCCTGCGGGTGAGCGACATGGTGTCTCCTGAGACGGTGGTAGTGCCGTGGAGGGTGGCGGACTCCGGTTTCGGCGACACCGTCCCGTCCATGCCTGAACGGGAGTTGAACGGGGGGCGGCTGCCGGGGACCTGCTTGTGTGAACCCGTGCGGATACCGTCGGCAGGCCCCCGGGAGCGGATCAGCCGCTCCGCTGCGAGCGCGCCTTGAAGGCGGCCTTGCGGGCCTCCTTGGCGATGCGCTTGTCGGGGTGCAGGCGCCCCATCGCCTCCAGGACGTCCGCGGTGGCCGGGTGGTCGACGCGCCAGGCCGCCGCGAAGAAGCCGCTGTGCTGCTGGGCCAGTCCTTCGACGAGGGCCTGGAGCTCCTCGGAGTTGCCCTCGGCGGCGAGCTGGGCGGCCAGGGTGTCGACGGTGAGCCAGAACACGAGGTCCTCGGAGGGGGCGGGCACGTCGGTCGCGCCGAGCTCGCTCAGCCAGACCCGGGCGAGTCCGCCGAGTTCGGGGTCGTCGAGCACCTCGCGCACGGCCGCTTCGGCCTGGCCTCCGACGAGGGAGAGGGCCTGCTGGCAGCGCAGTCGGCGCAGCGGCGCGCCGGGGTCCGAGCCGCGGGCGGCGGCCAGCAGCTCCCGTGCGGCGGCGAGGGGTTCGCGCCGGGCCAGCCACTGTTCGGTCTCGGCGAGGGCGGCGCGGGGGCCGTAGCCCGCGCCGGCGTCCAGGAGGGCGTCGGCGCCCTTGTCGGCGAGGTCGCCGACGGCCGGGGCGTGGAAGCCGGCCTCCTGCAGGCGGGCCCGCAGCCCGTACACGCCGAGCGGGGTCAGGCGGACCATGCCGTAGCGGGAGACGTCGGTGTCGTCGACCGGGGCGGCGGGCTCCTCGTCGGGGTCCGCCATCAGGGCCTCGTCGACGGGCGTGTAGGCGACGACGCCGATCGGCTCCAGCAGGCGGAACTGGTCGTCCAGGCGCATCATCGCGTTGGACACCTGCTCCAGGACGTCGTTGGTGGGCTCTTCCATGTCACCCGGGACGATCATGGAGGCGGCGAGTGCGGGCAGCGGGACGGGGCCGTCGGCGGGGCCGTCCTCGCCGGCGGTGAGCAGGTAGAGGTTGCCGAGCACGCCGTCGAGGAACTCGGCCTCGGCCTCGGGGTTCCAGTCGAGCCGGGAGAAGTCGACCCGGCCGCCCTCGTCCATCGCCTCCATCAGCTCGTCGAGGTCGGGGACGGCCGCCACGGCGAGCACGGTCTCCAGGGCGGCGAGCCAGACGGCGAGGACGTCGTGCGGGGCGCCGCCGGTGAGCAGGGCCAGGTCCTCGCCGGCCGTGACCGTGCCGGCCTCCTCGTCGACGGCCTCCACGAGTCCGGCGTCCACGGCGATCCGCCAGGCCTCGCTCGCGTGGGCGGCGGCGTCCTCCCCGGTCAGGCCGAGCGCCTCGGCGGCCGCCCCCAGTTGCTCCTCGACGAGTCCGCCGCCCGCGTCGACGCGGGTGTCGGGGCCGGCCCAGCGGGCGAGCAGGGCGGCCCGGGAGAGCAAGGGCGTGGACAGGGCGTCGCGCGCCAGCTCCGCTTCGGGGTGCAGCCGCACCGGCGGCAGGGGGGAGCTGTCTGACATCGGCTGGTTCTCCTAGGGCCTGTCGTTTGGATCACCCCGCAGACGCGCATCGACAAGCCCCGCCGACGCCCTGCGGCCTGATGCGAACGACAGGCCCTGGGGCGCGTGGTGCCGCCGGCCCGCTGGGGCCACTGGGCCACTCAGCCTAGACGGATATGGGCCCATGCCGCCCGGTTCATCTCCCCGTCGGCCCGCGTACATGGCTGAAACCTTGACAAGTGGCCTGAGCAGGCAGGAGATTGACGCGCGTAGAAATCCACTGGACAGCTGTTCACTGTATTTCTACGCGCGTCGCGCACCGCTCGCCGGTCGCGGCCCCCCGTTCCGTGCTCCACCCTCGTCCCGGCGCTCACGTACGTCCCCGGAGGGATTCCGTTGCCGAGCAAGAAGTCCGCGCGTCTCGCCGCGCTCACCGTCGCCGCCGCCTGTTCCGCGGCCTCCACCGTCGCCCTCGGCGCACCCGCGCAGGCGGACACGGTGGCCATTCACGACATCCAGGGCACGACCCGGATATCGCCGTACGCCGGCCAGGCGGTCACCGGTGTGGCCGGAATCGTCACCGGGGTGCGCGCCTACGGCTCGTCCAAGGGGATCTGGATCCAGGACCCGAACCCGGACGCCGACCCCGCCACCAGTGAGGGCGTCTTCGTCTTCACCGGCTCCGCCCCGAAGGCCGCCGTCGGCGACTCCGTCACGGTCTCCGGCACGGTGTCGGAGTACGTGCCCGGCGGCGCGGCGTCCGGCAACCAGTCGGTCACCGAGATCACCAAGCCCACGGTGACGGTCCTGTCGAGCGGCAACGCGGTCCCGGCCGCGACCGTCGTGGACGCGAGGTCGGTCCCGGCCGCGTACGCCCCGGCCGGCGACGCCGCCGCGGCCAACTCCGTCAACGGTCTGCCCCTGCGGCCCGGCACGTACGCCCTGGACCACTACGAGTCCCTGGAGGGCATGATCGTGCGGGTCGCCGACGCGCGCGTCGTCACGGCCACCGACCCGTACAGCGAACTGTGGGTCACGGTGAAGCCGCGCGAGAACGCCACCCGCCGAGGCGGCACGCTCTACGGCTCCTACGCGTCGCAGAACACCGGCCGGCTGCAGATCCAGTCGCTGGGCGCGACGGCCGACTTCCCCCTCGCGAACGTCGGCGACACCCTCGCCGGCGTCACCGAAGGCCCCCTGGACTACAACCAGTTCGGCGGCTACACGCTCGTCGCAGGCCGGCTCGGCACGCTGAAGAGCGGCGACCTGCAGCGGGAGACGACGCAGAAGCAGAGGCGGGGCGAGCTCGCGGTCGCGACGTACAACGTCGAGAACCTCGACCCGTCCGACGCCACCTTCGAGGCGCACGCCGCCGCGATCGTGAACAACCTGAAGTCGCCCGACATCGTGTCCCTGGAGGAGATCCAGGACGACACCGGCGCGAAGGACGACGGCACGGTCACCGCCGGCGCGACGGTGCGCAAGCTGATCGACGCGATCGTCGCGGCCGGCGGCCCGACGTACGACTGGCGCTCCATCGACCCGGTCAACGACCAGGACGGCGGCGAGCCGGGCGGCAACATCCGCCAGGTGTTCCTCTTCAACCCGGAGCGGGTGTCCTTCACGGACCGCGCGGGCGGCGACTCCACCACCGCGGTGGGGGTGGCCAAGGTGCACGGCAAGGCCCAGCTGACGGCCTCCCCCGGCCGCGTCGCGCCGGGCGACGACGCCTGGAAGTCCAGCCGCAAGCCGCTGGCCGGCGAGTTCGTCTTCCGCGGCAGGACGGTCTTCGTCATCGCCAACCACCTCAACTCCAAGGGCGGCGACCAGGGTCTGACCTCGCAGTACCAGCCCGTGGCGCGCAGCTCGGAGACCCAGCGCCACGCGCAGGCGACGCTGGTCAACGCGTTCGTCAACAGCATCCTGGACGTCCAGAAGAACGCGGACGTCATCGCGCTCGGCGACATGAACGACTTCGAGTTCTCCGGCACCGCCAAGATCCTCGAAGGCGACGGCGAGCTGTGGTCGGCGATCAAGTCGCTGCCGAAGAGCGAGCGTTACACCTACGACTACCAGGGCAACCAGCAGGTCCTGGACCAGATCCTGGTGAGCCCGTCGATCCGGCGGTCCTGCGACTTCGCCTACGACAGCGTGCACATCAACTCGGAGTTCCACGACCAGATCAGCGACCACGACCCGCAGGTGCTGCGCTTCGAGCCGTGAGCCGTGAACACCGCCGGACCAGGGCCGGTCGGCCATACCGTTCCGCCGGCCCTGCCGGGCGGCCTCGCACTCCTTGACGTCCGCTCGGCCTGAGTCGTCGGCGCGACGTCGGAGAAGAGGACCGAGGCCCGGCCCCCCTTTCGCCAGGGGTGCCGGGCCTCGATGCGTACGCGCGATGCGTACCTACGGTGCGTGTGTCGGTGCGAGGCATACGTGCGAGGCGCCCTCGGCCGCGAGGTCCCGAAGAAGGCCAGGTCAGCGCTTCGCCCTGCTTCTCCCCCTCGCTCCGGCCACCACCAGGGCCACCGCGGCGACGCCCACGATCGCCACCGGCCACGGGTGCCGCAACGCGAGCCGCACGGGTGCGCGGACCGGGGCGGGGGCGGATCCCTCGGCGGCGCGTCGCGCCTCCGACGCCTTGCCCCGCAGGCCCTCGCGGGCCACGACCGCCCGGTCCTGCGCGGTGTGCCCGGCGCGCACGGCCGTCTCCTGGACGGTGTGACCCGCCCGGCTCGCCCGCTCCTGCGTGACATGGCCTGCGCGGCTCGCCCGCTCCTGAACCGTGTGGCCGGCGCGGTTCGCACGTTCCTGCAGGTGGCGCCCCGCCTCGGCGGCCGTGCTGCGCAACTGCACGGTCATCGCGCCGGCCCGGTCCCTCAGGTCGGCGGCACGAGCCCGGGCGCGTCCGCGCACATCGGCCTTGGCCGCCAACTCCTCGACGGTCTCTCCCAGTTGATGCCTGGTCTGCTCGATCTGGCGACGCAGGTCCGCCGCCCCGCTGTCCGTCATCGGTGCGCCCTTTCCTTGATCTCCTCGACGTCGGCCTTCACGCTGCCGAGGGTCTCCTCGGGGGTCGCGGGCGCGGCCCGGCGCAGTTGGGCGCGGCCGGCCAGGCCCAGCACGGCCGCGATGACGAAGAGCACCGCCGTCACCACGAGCGCCGCCGCCCAGACGGGCAGCACCAGCGAGAGAGCGGCCACGGCCGTGCCGGCGAGGGCGAGCAGACCGGCGTACCCGAACGCGCCGGCGGCGCCGAGCAGGCCGCCGCCGCGACCCGCGCGCCGCCCTTTCTCGGCGAACTCCTCCTTGGCCAGGGCCAGTTCCTGTCGTACGAGTCGTGAGAGCTGTTCGGTGGCCTGGCCGACGAGTTCGCCGACCGTGTGATGCCCGTCCTGGACGGGTCGGACGTCCGTGGTGCCGGTCACGATGCTCCGCCTCCTCTCGGTCTCCGGAGACTTTCGGGTACCCCGGCCGGTCCGCCCTACCCCTGCGGCGGACCGGCCGCGCGAGGGCGGCCGGACCGGCGGACGCGGTGACCATTTCGCAGCAGACCTTATCGATATCTCGTAGAAGAATTAAGTAGAGCTTCACTGTCGATCGGCCGAGACTACTCCCATGACGACAGCCACCCCGCCCTTCCCGCCCTCCCCACCCGGCGCGCCGACGCCCGCTCCGCCCGACGCCCGGGACCGTGCGGCGGTCTTCGGCCGCGCCCTCTGCGCGATGGTCACGCCCTTCACCCGATCCGGCGCGCTCGACCTCGACGGCGCACAGCGACTGGCCGACCGGCTGGTGTCCGCGGGCTGCGACGGACTGGTGCTCTCGGGCACCACGGGAGAGTCGCCGACCACGTCGGACGCCGAGAAGGCGGAACTGGTGACGGCGGTGCGGGAGGCGGTCGGCGACCGGGCGTCGATCGTGGCCGGGGTCGGCACCTCGGACACCCGCCACACCGTCGCCCTCGCGCGGGCCGCCGAGCAGGCGGGGGCGGACGGAGCGCTGGTGGTCAGCCCGTACTACAGCAGACCCCCGCAGGACGCCGTGGAGGCGCATCTCCGGGAGGTCGCCGACGCGTCCGGGCTGCCGGTGATGCTGTACGACATCCCCGGCCGCACCGGCACCCGGATCGAGCCGGACACGGTGCTCCGGCTCGCCGAACACCCCCGGATCGTCGCGGTGAAGGACTGCTCCTACGACTTCCTCGGCGCGCAGAAGGTGCTCGCGCAGACCGAGCTGGCCTACTACGCGGGCTGCGACGAGCACAACCTCGCGCTGTACGCGGTGGGTGCGGCGGGCTATGTCAGCACGGTCGCGAACGTGGTTCCGGAGCGGCTGCGGGCCGTCCTGGACGCCTTCGACGCCGGGGACACCGCCGGGGCCGCCCGACAGCAGCGACGCGCCACCGAGCTGGTGGAGGCGATGATGGCGAAGGGCCTGCCCGGAGCCGTCACCGCCAAGGCCCTGCTGGGGGACCTGGGCCTGCCCTCCGGCCCGGTCCGCGCACCGCTGCGGCCCGCCGACCGGAAGACGGTCGTGGAGCTGCGCGCGGTCCACGATCGCCTGGCGGCCTGACCGGTCGGGGGTCACCGCGCCTGGAGATCGAAACGACGTCCGGAGAGGAACACCGTCCCGAAAGGAACACCGTCCCGAGAGGAAACAACGAAGGCAAGGAGTCACCCACTCCTTGCCACTCTCAACGTACAGCGCACCGGGGGGCTTGCGGCAAGGCCCCCTTCATGGCGCAGAATCTCCGGCCCGGGCCGGTGTCCGGCGGACGGACGACCGCACGCCCGCCCTCACGGCCCGCCCCCTCCCCCGCCCCCACCGGCGACCCGCGGGCGAACGCCGGCACCCGAGAGCATGAGAATGGGTGTACCCGGGCGGCACGGACCGACCGCGGTCGCAAGCGATCTCATATCGGAGCTGATGACGTGACCCCCCTGACCACCGGGGCCTTCGACCTTCCCGACCGCCTCTCCCACAAGGCCGACCCGAAGCTGATCGCCGGCGACGAACGGCACTTCGCGGCCGTCGCGGAGTGTCTGGAGCAGTCGATCGCCGAGGTGTCCGAGCGCCTCGACGCCGCGCGCAGGGCGCCCGGCGGGCTCGGCCGGGGGGCGATGGACCGCGACACGGAGATCCACCGGCTGACCGCCCGGCTGCGCACGCTGCGCCGCTTCGGCCTGGACCTGTGCCTCGGGCACATGGTCGGCGCCGACGACGGCGAGCCCGTGTACGTCGGACGGCTCGGACTGACCGACAGCACGGGCCGGCGGCTGCTCCTCGACTGGCGCTCCCCCGCCGCCGAGCCGTTCTTCGGAGCCACCCACGCCCGTCCCATGGGCCTGGCCAGCCGCCGCCGGTACCGCTGGACCCGGGGCCGGATCACCGACTACTGGGACGAGGTGTTCACCGCGGAGGGGTTCGAGGGGCACGCGGCGCTCGACGACCAGTCCGCGTTCATCGCCAGTCTGGGCGGCAACCGGTCGGCCCGGATGCGGGACGTGCTCGGCACCATCCAGGCCGACCAGGACGCCGTCATCCGGGCGAGCTCACGCGGCGCCCTGGTCGTCGACGGCGGGCCGGGCACGGGCAAGACCGTCGTCGCGCTGCACCGTTCCGCCTACCTGCTCTACTCCGATCCCCGCCTCGGCCACCGCCGGGGAGGCGTGCTGTTCGTCGGCCCGCACCGGCCCTACCTGGCCTACGTCGCCGACGTGCTGCCCAGCCTCGGCGAGGAGGGCGTGCAGACGTGCACCCTGCGGGACCTCGTCGCCGAGGGAGCCGAGGCGGCGGCCGAGGCCGACCCGCGGGTGGCCCGTCTGAAGTCGTCCGCGGGTCTGGTGCGCGCGATCGAGAAGGCCGTGGCGTTCTACGAGGAGCCGCCCGCCGAGGGGATGACGGTCACCACCCACTGGTCCGACATCGCGCTGAGCGCCGACGACTGGGCCGTCGCGTTCGAGGCCGCGGAACCGGGCGCCCCGCACAACGAGGCGCGCGAACACGTCTGGGAGGAACTGCTCACGATTCTGATGGACAAGCACGACGGCGACGCCCCGCCCGCCCTGCTGCGCAAGTCGCTGCTGCAGAACAGGGAGCTGGCCGCGGCCTTCAACCGGGCGTGGCCGCTGCTCGAAGCGGCCGACCTCGTCGGGGACCTGTGGACGGTGCCCGCCTACCTGCGGATGTGCGCCCCCTGGCTCGGGCCGGACGAGGTGTCGCTGCTGCAGCGCTCGCAGGCGCAGGCCTGGACGGTGTCCGACCTGCCGCTCCTGGACGCGGCACGGCAGCGGCTCGGCGACCCGGCGGCGGCCCGGCGCGCCCGCCGGCACAAGGCCGTCCTGGCCGCCCAGCGCGAGCGCATGGACCAGGTCGTGGACAACCTGATCCGGGCCGTGGCCGACTCCGGCGCCGACGGGGACGACGGCGAGGGCCTGGTGAAGATGCTGAGCGGCGAGGACGCCAAGGTCAGTCTCGTCGACGACGCCGAACTGCCCGTCGCCGACCCGGATCTGCTGGCCGGTCCGTTCGCGCACATCGTCGTCGACGAGGCGCAGGAACTGACGGACGCGGAGTGGCAGATGCTGCTGCTGCGCTGCCCCTCCCGCAGCTTCACCATCGTGGGGGACCGCGCCCAGGCCCGGCACGGCTTCACCGAGTCGTGGCGGGAACGGCTGGAACGGGTCGGATTCGACCGGATCAGCCTGGCCTCGCTGAGCATCAACTACCGCACGCCGCGGGAGATCATGGCCGAGGCCGAGCCGGTCATCCGGGCGGTGCTCCCGGACGCCAACGTGCCGACCTCGATCCGCGGCGGCGGCGGCCCGGTCGTGCGCGGATCCGTCGCCCAGCTGCACTCGATCCTCGACGCCTGGCTCGCCGAGCATGCGGACGGGACCGCGTGCGTGATCGGCGATCCCACGTTCCGCGCCACGTCCCGCGTCCGTTCGCTGACCCCCGAACTGTCCAAGGGGCTCGAGTTCGACCTCGTCGTCCTCGTCGACCCGGAGAAGTACGGCGAGGGCGTCCAGGGAGCGGTCGACCACTATGTCGCCATGACCCGTGCCACCCGGCAACTGATCGTCCTGACGTCCTCCTGACCGGCCCGCGGGGGCCGCGGAGCCCGAGGGGAAACCCGTTGGCGGACCGGGGCGGCCCCTGCTACTTTGCGGAGGCCGTGCGAGAGACGAGGAGGTGGTACCCGTGAACGCAGTATCGACATGGGTGCTCCCCTCCGGGGTCACGGTCGGGCGACAGGTCGCCCGGGAGCGCCGTTCCTGAGCACTCCCGAAAGGCACGACCATGCAGTTCGTTTCCGAACAACGCCTCGACGACGGCGTCCTCGAACGCCCGTTCACCCTCGGCGAGATCCCCGGCGTCCTGTGGACGCCTGGGACCGCATCCGCGTCGGCGCCGGCGCCGGCGCCGCTGATCCTGCTCGGCCACCCCGGCGGCCTCGCCAGGATGTACCCCCGGCTCGTGGGCCGAGCCCGGCAGTGCGCGGCGGACGGCTACGCCGCGGCCACCATCGAGCTGCCCGGGAGCGGTGACCGGCCCCGTTCCCCCGCCGCCGAGCAGGCCCGCGCCGACCTGCGCCGGGCGCTGCAGGCCGGCGAGCCGGTCGGCGAGGAGATCGTCGACCGACTGATCCTCCCGCTGGTCGACAGGGCGGTCCCGGAATGGCAGGCCACCCTGGACGCCCTCCTGTCGCTGCCCGAGATCGGCGGCCCGGTCGGGTACTCGGGGGGAGTGATCTCCATCGGCATCCGGCTGGCGGTGGTCGAGCCGCGCATCGCGGCCGCCGTGCTGTTCGCCGGGAGTTTCGTGCCGCGCACGATGTTCGAGGAGGCCCGCCAGGTCACCGTTCCGCTGCACGTCCTGCTGCAGTGGGACGACGAGGGGAACGACCGTCAGGCGGCCCTGGACCTGTTCGACGCGTTCGGCGCGAAGGAGAAGACGCTGCACGCCAACATGGGCGGCCACACCGGTGTTCCGCAGCACGCGGGCGAGGCCGCGGCCCGGTTCTTCACCCGGCACCTGAGCTAGGGCCTGCCGTTTGGATCAGTCCGCGGACGTGGGGCTCGGCACGCCCATCTGCGGCGTCGTCGTCGGTCGCCGAAGATCCGCCTCGAGTCCCTCCTCCGCCTGGCGTCTGCACGCACCGAGCCCCGCTCACGGCGGGGCCCAGGCACCGTCGCACTCCTGCGGCCTGATCCGAACGGCAGCCCCGGCCGCCGGCCTCCGCGGACAACGCGGGAGCGCCCTCCCCGGCCGTCCTCGGACCGGGAAGGGCGCTCGACGCGGACCGCCGACATCCCGTGACGACGGCCGCCGTTGATCAGTTGTGGCTGTGCAGGATCTCGTTCAGGCCGCCCCAGACCGCGTTGTTCGGGCGGGCCTCGACCGCGCCGGTGACCGAGTTGCGGCGGAAGAGAATGTTAGACGCCCCGGACAGCTCGCGGGCCTTGACGATCTGGCCGTCGGGCATCGTGACGCGGGTGCCCGCGGTGACGTACAGACCGGCCTCGACGACGCACTCGTCGCCGAGGGCGATGCCGACGCCCGCCTCGGCGCCGACGAGACAGCGCTCGCCGATGGAGATGATCACGCTGCCGCCGCCGGACAGCGTGCCCATGGTGGACGCGCCGCCGCCGATGTCCGAGCCGTCGCCCACGACGACGCCCGCGGAGATGCGGCCCTCGACCATCGAGGTGCCGAGCGTGCCGGCGTTGAAGTTGACGAAGCCCTCGTGCATGACGGTCGTGCCCTCGGCGAGGTGCGCGCCGAGGCGGACCCGGTCGGCGTCGGCGATGCGGACGCCCTTGGGGGCGACGTAGTCCGTCATGCGCGGGAACTTGTCGATGGAGGTGACCTGGAGGTGCAGGCCCTCGGCGCGGGCGTTCAGCCGGACCTTCTCGACGTCGTCGACCGCGACCGGGCCGAGCGAGGTCCAGGCGACGTTGGCGAGGTGGCCGAACATGCCGTCCAGGCTCTGCCCGTGCGGCTTGACCAGGCGGTGGGACAGGAGGTGCAGGCGCAGGTAGACGTCGTGCGCGTCGAGGGGCTTGTCGTCCAGCGAGGCGATGACCGTACGGACCGCGACGACCTCGACGCCACGGCGGGCGTCCGGACCGATGGCGGCGGCCGCGCCCTCGCCGAGCAGCTCCACGGCCCGCTCGGCGGACAGGCGCTCGGTGCCGGACGGGCCCGGCTCCGCGAGCAGCGCGGGGGCGGGGAACCAGGTGTCGAGAACGGTGCCGTCGGCGGCGATCGTGGCGAGGCCGCCGGCCACGGCGCCGGTGGTGCGAGGAGCAGTCGTGTCGGTCATGAGGGCAACCTAACCGGCGGGGGCCCGCGGAGGCCAACCCGCACAGCGGTGTCTCAGGTGGCGGTCCGGCCGGCCGGGGCGGAACGCGGCATGAGCCGGCGCAGGGCCTGCCTGGCGTACTCCTCGTCGTAGGGCGCGCCCGTCAGCAGGACCTGCGGGCGGATGCCGTCCATCAGCGCCACCAGGGCGCGTGCGGTGAGCGGGTCCGTGCGGCGGGCGAGCAGGGCGGCGGGCGAGCAGGGCGGCGACGTCCTCGGCCCACTCGGCGGCGACGGGACGCAGGGCCGGGCGGCGCAGCGCCGCGAGGTAGGGCTCGTACTCCGGCTCGACGCCGGTGCGGTCGCCGGCGAGTCACTCGCCGGGCAGTCCGGCCAGTTCGGCGGGCAGGTCGGCGTCCGCGTAGCCGACGGTCGTCAGGAGCGAGGGCCAGAGCCTGCTGAAGCCGTCGCTCTGTTGCATGACGGTGGTCGCGGCGACCTCGGCGGCGCCGGCGACCGCGCCGGCGAGCGTCAGGATCCCATGTGTACGAGCGGACACATCGATGCGTACAGCCGTACAGGACAAGGGGATTCGAAAGCGTTATGGAAAGCGCTCGCTCAAACGGATGAACACGAACCACCGGTTCCACTACTGTTTCATCGTTCACACACCGGGCCATCGCAGCCGCGGCCGCCATCAGGGGCGCCGCTGGAGGACCAGCGCATGCCAAGAATCAAGTCCCGGCCGTCCCAGGACGAACCCTGGGAGAACGGCTGGGCCCCGGACAGCTCCCGGGCCCCCGGAACACGACGCCTGTGGCTGGCGGGCGGTCTCGCCGTGGCCACCATCGTGACCTGCGTGACCGCAATCGCCTTGAACGACAGGCCGGTCGACCAGAAGTCGAACGCCCGTCAGGGACAGACGCTGGCGGACGACAAGACGGAAGGCGGCGGTCTGATCTCCTTCGCCACGCCCTCCGCCGGCGCCTCGTCGGCGACCCCGGACCACGAGAGCGGGTCCCCGTCCGCCTCGCCGTCGACCTCGGCCTCGCCCTCGGTCTCGTCCTCGCCCGAGCCGCAGGGCAGTTCGTCGCCGCACGCCTCGGCCGGCGCCTCCGCGCCCTCGCCGACGAAGAAGCCCGCCGACCCGGGGCCGGCCGCCTACCGGCGATCGGTCGAGGCGGTCAACTACCCCGACCGGTACTGGCATGTGAGCGGCGGTCTGGTGAAACTGGACGCGCCGCGCGGCTCGGAGTCCCGCGAGGACTCCACCTTCGACGTCGTCAGGGGGCTGGCCGACGGCTCCTGCTACTCGTTCGCGACGCACGACGGCGACTACCTGCGCCACCGCGACTTCGTCCTGCGCGCCGAACGCAACGACGGCTCCGCGCTGTTCAAGCAGGACGCCACCTTCTGCCCCGGCTACTCGGGGTATTCGGGCGCGGTGCTGCTGCAGTCGGTGAACTACCCCAACTACGCGCTGCGGCACAAGAACTTCCAGCTGCGCCTGGACCCGTACGGCTACAACACGTCCAACCGGCAGGACTTCATGTTCCGCCTCGTCGACGGCCTCGGCTGAGCGACCGGAACCGCAGACAGGTGTGGCCCCCGCCACAGCCCGGGCCCCCCCACTCAAGTAAAACGCATAAAAGGGACCAGGAACTTATTAAAAAAACACC
>NZ_JBHVYK010000018.1:0-12670 GCF_042880855.1 Streptomyces sp. NPDC058291 | reverse complement strand
CCACCACGCGCCTGTCTTACTTTGCCCGCCCGGTGCCGGCTGCCGGGTGCCCCCCGCACCCCCCTCCGTGGTGGGCCCCCCCAACGGGCGGGGCCCACACCTGTCAGGTCCTCGGATTCTCGGGTCCCTGCGACCTCAGACGTTGAAGCCGAGCGCGCGCAGCTGATCGCGGCCGTCGTCCGTGATCTTGTCCGGGCCCCACGGCGGCATCCAGACCCAGTTGATGCGCAGCTCGTTGACCAGACCGTCCGTGGCGGACTTGGCCTGGTCCTCGATGACGTCCGTCAGCGGACAGGCCGCCGACGTCAGGGTCATGTCGATCGTCGCGATGTTCGCGTCGTCGATGTGGATGCCGTAGATCAGGCCGAGGTTGACCACGTCGATGCCCAGCTCGGGGTCGACGACGTCGTACAGCGCCTCGCGGACTTCCTCCTCCGAGGCCGGCTTCATCTCAACGGTCTCGCTCATGCGGTCTTCCTTTCGGCGTCGGCCCCGTCCAGAGCCTGGGCCGTCGCGTCCTTCCACGCCATCCAGCTGAGGAGGGCGCACTTGACCCGGGCCGGGTACTTGGAGACGCCGGCGAACGCGACCGCGTCCTCCAGCACCTCCTCCATCGCGTCGTCGGGCTCGATCCGGCCCTTGGACTGCATCAGCTCCAGGAAGGTCTCCTGGATCCTCCGCGCGTCGGCCAGGTCCTTGCCGACCAGCAGGTCGTTCAGGACGGAGGCGCTGGCCTGGCTGATGGAACAGCCCTGGCCCTCGTAACTGACGTCCTCGATCGTCGTGCCGTCGTACTTGACCCGCAGGGTGATCTCGTCGCCGCACGTCGGGTTGACGTGGTGCACCTCGGCGTCGCCATCGCGCAGACCGCGCCCGTGCGGGTGCTTGTAGTGGTCCAGGATGACTTCCTGGTACATCGAGTCCAGCTTCATGCGCTCGCTCGCCAACCCCTCAGCCGAAGAAGTTCCGTACGTGCTCCAGACCGTCGACCAGAGCGTCGATCTCGGCCGGCGTGGAGTACAGATAGAACGACGCTCGCGTGGTCGCGGGAATTCCGTAGCGCAGGCAGACGGGCCGCGCGCAGTGGTGGCCCACCCGGACCGCGATGCCCTGCTCGTCCAGCACCTGGCCCACGTCGTGCGGGTGGATGTCACCGAGCGTGAAGGAGATCGCCGCGCCCCGGTCCTCGGCCGTCGTGGGGCCGATGATCCGCAGGTCGGGGACCTCGCCGAACCTCTTCACCGCGTACTCGGTGAGCGCGTGCTCATGGGCGAGGATCTTGTCCATGCCGATCGCGGACAGGTAGTCGATCGCCGCGCCCAGGCCCACGGCCTGGGCGATCGGCGGGGTGCCCGCCTCGAACTTGTGCGGGGCCGGAGCGTAGGTCGAGGAGTGCATCGACACGGTCTCGATCATCTCGCCGCCGCCCAGGAACGGCGGGAGGTCCTCCAGCAGCTCCTGGCGGCCCCACAGGACGCCGATGCCGGTCGGGCCGCACATCTTGTGGCCGGTGAAGGCCACGAAGTCGGCCTGCAGGGCCTGCACGTCCAGCGGCATGTGCGGCGCGGCCTGCGAGGCGTCGATGCACACCAGTGCGCCGACCTCCTGCGCGCGGCGCACTATCGCCTCGACCGGGTTCAGGGTGCCGAGGATGTTCGACACCAGCACGAAGGAGACGATCTTCGTCTTCTCCGTGATGATCTCGTCGATGTTCGACAGGTCCAGCCGGCCGTCGTCGGTGAGGCCGAACCACTTCAGCTTCGCGCCCGTGCGCTGCGCCAGCAGCTGCCACGGCACGATGTTGGAGTGGTGCTCCATCTCCGTGATGACGATCTCGGTCTCGGAGTCCACGCGGTAGGGCTCGTCGGCCCAGCCCAGCATGTTGGCCACGAGGTTGAGCGACTCCGAGGCGTTCTTGGTGAAGATCACCTCGTCGCGGCTGGGCGCGTTGACGAACGCGGCGACCTTGTCGCGCGCGCCCTCGTACAGCGCCGTGGCCTCCTCGGCGAGCACATGCACACCGCGGTGGACGTTGGCGTTGTAGCGCTCGTAGTACTCGTTGAGGGCGTCCAGCACCTGGCGCGGCTTCTGCGACGTCGCCGCGTTGTCCAGGTACACGAGCTTCTTACCGTCGTGGACCTGACGGTCCAGGATGGGGAAGTCCTTGCGGATCGCCTCGACGTCGAGGAGGCCCGGCAGCTGCGTCACGCGGATACGCCACCCTTCGTGTAGACCTCGTAACCCTCGTTCTCCAGCTTGTCGGCGAGCTCGGCGCCGCCGGACTCGACGATGCGGCCCGCGGAGAACACGTGGACGAAGTCGGGCTTGATGTAGCGCAGGATGCGCGTGTAGTGCGTGATCAGCAGGGTGCCGACCTCGCCCGTCTCGCGGACGCGGTTGACGCCCTCGGAGACGATGCGCAGGGCGTCGACGTCGAGGCCGGAGTCGGTCTCGTCGAGGATCGCGACCTTCGGCCGCAGCAGCTCCAGCTGGAGGATCTCGTGGCGCTTCTTCTCGCCGCCGGAGAAGCCCTCGTTGACGTTGCGCTCGGCGAAGGAGGTGTCCATGTGGAGGCGCTCCATGGCCTCCTTGACCTCCTTCACCCAGGTGCGCAGCTTGGGGGCCTCGCCGCGGATGGCGGTGGCGGAGGTGCGCAGGAAGTTCGACACGGAGACGCCGGGGACCTCGACCGGGTACTGCATCGCGAGGAACAGGCCGGCGCGGGCGCGCTCGTCGACGGACATCTCCAGGACGTCCTCGCCGTCGAGGGTGACGGTGCCCCCGGTGATCGTGTACTTCGGGTGACCCGCGAGCGAGTAGGCGAGCGTCGACTTGCCGGAGCCGTTGGGGCCCATGATGGCGTGCGTCTCGCCCTGCTTCACGGTGAGGTCGACGCCCTTGAGGATCTCCTTCGTGGCGTTGTCGGCCTCGACGGTGACGTGCAGGTCTCGGATTTCAAGCGTTGCCATGGGTGCCTCAGGACTCCTGGGAAAGGGAGACGAGCACGTCGTCCCCTTCGATCTTTACGGGGTATACGGGGACGGGGCGCGTCGCGGGAAGGCCGGACGGCTTGCCGGTGCGCAGGTCGAACGAGGAGCCGTGCAGCCAGCACTCGATCTGGCAGTCCTCCACCTCGCCCTCCGAGAGCGAGACGTTCGCGTGCGAGCAGATGTCGTTGACGGCGAACACCTCCCCTGCGGTGCGGACGACCGAGACCGGCGTGCCGTCGAGTTCCACCCGCTTCGGGGTGTCCTCCTCCAGCTCGCTCAGCGCGCACGCCCGGACGAATCGAGCACGGTCGTCGGCCATCAGACGGTGGCCTTCAGCTCGGTCTCGATCCGGGCGAGGAGACGCTCCTCGATGTCGTCGACGCCGATCTGCTGGACCAGCTCGGCGAAGAAGCCGCGGACCACCAGGCGACGGGCCTCGTCGGCCGGGATGCCGCGGGCCATCAGGTAGAAGAGCTGCTCGTCGTCGAAGCGGCCGGTGGCCGAGGCGTGGCCGGCGCCGACGATCTCGCCGGTCTCGATCTCCAGGTTCGGCACCGAGTCGACCCGCGCGCCGTCGGTGAGGACGAGGTTGCGGTTCATCTCGTAGGTGTCCGTGCCCTCGGCCGTGGCCTCGATGAGCACGTCGCCGATCCACACGGCGTGCGCGCCCTCGCCCTGGAGGGCGCCCTTGTAGACGACGTTGGACTTGCAGTGCGGGACGTTGTGGTCGACCAGGAGGCGGTGCTCCTGGTGCTGACCGGCGTCCGTGAAGTACAGGCCGAACAGCTCGGCCTCGGCGCCGGGGCCGGCGTAGGCGACGCGCGGGTGCAGACGGACGAGGTCCCCGCCGAAGGTCACGACGACCGACTTGAAGGTCGCGTCGCGGCCGACGAGGGCGTTGTGCTGGGCCACGTGCACGGCCTTGTCGTCCCAGTCCTGGACGGAGACGACGGTCAGCTTCGCGCCGTCCCCGAGGACGTAGTCGACGTTGGAGGCGATCACGGCGTCACCGGTGTGGTCGATGACGACGACGGCCTCGGCGAAGGCGCCCAGCTCGATGACCTGGTGGCCGTAGGAGACCCCGCCCTCGCCGTGCACCGCGATGCGGATCGGCTCGGTGAGCACCGTCTCCTTGGGGACGGTGACCACGCCGGCCTTCTCGAAGGCGGAGTACGCCTGGGCGGCGACCCGGTCCACGGGGGTGCCCGCCTTCCCGAGGCGCGGGTCGTCGCGGTCCACGAGTTCGACGGTGACGCCCTCGGGCGCCTCGACGGCGACCTTGACGCCCTCGCCGGTCGCGACGGCGGTGCCGTCGTGCAGCCCGCGCAGCCGCTCCAGCGGCGTGAACCGCCACTCCTCCTCGCGACCGTGCGGGACCGGGAAGTCCTTCACGTCGAAGGAGGCGGGCGCGCTCATGCGCGTGGCGACGGTCGACTCGGCGGCCACCGCGATCTGGCCGGCGGTGGTGGACCCCACCGGGATATTCGTAGCCTCAGCCATGGCTGTCGGTCTGCTCTCTTCCTACGTCAGAAAATTGCTGCGCTGCTGTCGGGGGGCGGGTCGGGGGCGGGCCCTAACCGACCGCGCCCTCCATCTGCAGCTCGATCAGCCGGTTGAGTTCCAGCGCGTACTCCATCGGCAGTTCCTTCGCGATGGGCTCGACGAAGCCGCGCACGATCATCGCCATCGCCTCGAACTCGGTCATGCCCCGGCTCATCAGGTAGAAGAGCTGGTCGTCGCTGACCTTGGAGACGGTCGCCTCGTGGCCCATGGACACGTCGTCCTCGCGGACGTCCACGTAGGGGTACGTGTCGGAGCGGGAGATGGTGTCGACGAGGAGCGCGTCGCACAGCACGTTGGACTTCGAGCCGTGCGCGCCCTCGCCGATCTCGACGAGACCGCGGTAGGAGGTACGGCCGCCGCCACGCGCCACGGACTTCGACACGATGTTGGACGACGTGTTCGGCGCCATGTGGACCATCTTGGAGCCGGCGTCCTGGTGCTGGCCCTCGCCCGCGAAGGCGATGGAGAGGGTCTCGCCCTTGGCGTGCTCGCCCATCAGGTAGACGGCCGGGTACTTCATCGTCACCTTGGAGCCGATGTTGCCGTCGATCCACTCCATGGTCGCGCCCTCGTACGCCACGGCGCGCTTGGTGACCAGGTTGTAGACGTTGTTCGACCAGTTCTGGATGGTCGTGTAACGGCAGCGGGCGTTCTTCTTGACGATGATCTCGACCACGGCGCTGTGCAGCGAGTCCGACTTGTAGATCGGGGCCGTACAACCCTCGACGTAGTGCACGTAGGCGCCCTCGTCGACGATGATCAGGGTCCGCTCGAACTGGCCCATGTTCTCCGTGTTGATGCGGAAGTAGGCCTGGAGCGGGATCTCGACGTGCACGCCCTTCGGCACGTAGATGAAGGAGCCACCGGACCACACCGCGGTGTTCAGCGACGCGAACTTGTTGTCGCCGACCGGGATGACCGTGCCGAAGTACTCCTTGAAGAGCTCCGGGTGCTGCTTCAGCGCGGTGTCGGTGTCGAGGAAGATGACGCCCTGCTCCTCCAGGTCCTCGCGGATCTGGTGGTAGACGACCTCGGACTCGTACTGGGCCGCGACGCCGGCCACGAGGCGCTGCTTCTCCGCCTCGGGGATGCCGAGCTTGTCGTACGTGTTCTTGATGTCCTCGGGCAGGTCCTCCCAGGACTCCGCCTGCTTCTCGGTGGAGCGCACGAAGTACTTGATGTTGTCGAAGTCGATGCCCGACAGATCCGAGCCCCAGTTCGGCATGGGCTTCTTCTCGAAGAGCCTGAGGCCCTTGAGGCGGAGCTTCGTCATCCACTCCGGCTCCGACTTCTTCTCGGAGATGTCCCGGACGACGTCGTCGTTGATGCCGCGCTTCGCAGAGGCGCCGGCCGTGTCGGAGTCGGCCCAGCCGTATTCGTACTTACCCAGGCCCTCGAGTTCGGGGTGGGCAGTCTCCGTGGGGAGCGTCATGCGGGGTTCCTCCCGGCCGTGCTTGCGGATGCGTTGTGGGTGGCTGTGGAAACTCTGGGGATGAACGTCGTGCAGACGCCGTCGCCGTGGGCGATGGTCGCCAGCCGCTGGACGTGCGTTCCGAGCAGCTGCGAGAAGAACTCGGTCTCCGCCTCGCAGAGCTGCGGGAACTTCTCCGCGACATGGGCGACGGGGCAGTGGTGCTGGCACAGCTGCTCGCCGACCGGTGCGCTGCGCGCCGTAGCAGCGTACCCGTCCGCGCTCAGGGCCCTGGCGAGGGCTTCGGTGCGCTCCTCGGGGGCGGCGGCCTCGACGGCCTCGCGGTACGCGGCGGCCTGCTCGGCGATCCTGGCGCGCGCGAAGGCGACGACCGCCTCGTCCCCGCCGAACCGCTCCTGGATGAAGCGCAGGGCGTCCGCGGCGAGCTTGTCGTAGGACTGGTCGAAGGCGTCGCGGCCGCAGTCGGTGAGGGCGAAGACCTTGGCGGGGCGCCCGCGCGTGCGGGCTCCGTACACCCGCTGCTCGCGGGCCTCCACGACGTCGTCGGCCACCAGGGCGTCGAGGTGGCGGCGTACGGCGGCCGAGGTGAGCCCCAGCCGTCCGGCCAGCTCGGTGACGGTCGACGGCCCGTGGTCCAGGATGGATCGCGCGACCCGGTTGCGGGTGGACCGCTCCCCGGTCGCGAGCTCCTCCTGGGGGGACCCCGTGGGGATCTCCCGAACCTCGCCGACGTTTTTCACAACGCCATTGTTGCGTAATTCCTCAGAGGCAGGCAAGCGGCGTCCACGCCCGGGCGCGGTGCCCTGTGTCACTTAGGCGAACCTAACGTGACCTGCGGGAACGTTCTCCGGCCGGTCGGACGAGGGTGGACGAGCGGGAAACCCACTGGTCCCCGACGGGCCCTTGCAGGAGACTGCCGGACCATGCCCATACCCCCTCCCACCGGCCCACTCGTCACCCGCGCCACCCTCGCCGCCGACCTTCGGGCGCTGGGTGTCGAACCCGGGGAGATCCTCCTCGTGCACTCCTCGCTCAGTTCCCTCGGCTGGGTGTGCGCAGGCGCCGTCGCGGTCGTTCGGGGACTGCTCGACGCGGTCGGACCGGACGGCACGATCGTGGTCCCCACCCAGTCCGGCGACCTGTCCGACCCGGCCCTGTGGAGCAATCCGCCGGTTCCCGCGCAGTGGTGGGAGCGGATCCGGGCGGCCATGCCCGCCTATGACCCGCTCATCACCCCCGCCCTCGGCGTGGGCGTCGTCCCTGAGACGCTCCGCACCTGGCCCGGCGCCCTGCGCAGCGCCCATCCGCAGACCTCGTTCGCGGCTCTCGGGGCGCGGGCGGCAGAGCTGGTCGCGGGCCATGCCCCAGACTGCCGGCTCGGCGAGAACAGCCCGCTGGCCCGGCTGGAGAAGGCGGGCGCACGGGCCCTGCTCCTCGGCACCGGCTACGCCACCTGCACCAGCTTCCACCTGGCCGAGTACCGGATCCCGGCCCCACTCGTCGAGGTCGGCCGACCGGGACCGGACGGAACCTGGGAGGTCGTCACCGAGGTGTCCATCGACTCCCACCGCTTCGACGAACTCGGCCACGACTTCGAACGCGACCGGGGCGTCGTACGGGGCAGGGTCGGCGCGGCCGACGCGCGGCTGTTCCCGGTCGCGGAAGCCGTGGCCTACGCCCAGCGGTGGCTGCCCCTGCACCGGTCCCGCGAGGACGAGATCTGAACCCGCCGGTCCCGCGATCCGTCACGGGTGACCGGTTCCCGTACCCCCCGGTCCGGTCCCCCGCCGGCGAACCTAGACTCTGGTCATGCGAAGCGAGCCTGTCGTCCGGGTCCAGGCCCTGGTGAAGCGGTACGGGGCGAAGACCGCGGTGAACGGCCTCGACCTGACGGCCGGGGCGGGCGTCACCGCCGTCCTCGGACCCAACGGCGCCGGCAAGACGACCACGATCGAGATCTGCGAGGGGTACCGCAGACCGGACTCCGGCACGGTCCGCGTCCTCGGGCTCGACCCGGTCGGACAGGCCGCCCAGCTGCGCCCCCGGATCGGCGTGATGCTGCAGTCGGGCGGTGTGTACTCCGGCGCGCGGGCCGACGAGATGCTGCGGCACGTGGCCCGGCTGCACGCGCACCCGCTGGACGTCGACGCCCTCGTCGAGCGCCTCGGTCTGGGCTCCTGCGGCCGCACGGCCTACCGCCGGCTCTCCGGCGGCCAGCAGCAGCGCCTCGCGCTCGCGATGGCCGTCGTGGGCCGGCCGGAACTGGTGTTCCTGGACGAGCCGACGGCCGGCCTCGACCCACAGGCCCGCCGCGCCGCCTGGGATCTCGTGCGGGACCTGCGCACGGACGGCGTGTCGGTCATCCTGACCACCCACTACATGGACGAGGCCGAGCAGCTCGCCGACGACGTCGCGATCATCGACGGGGGCGAGGTCATCGCCCAGGGCTCGCCCGAGCAGCTGTGCCGCGGCGGCGCCGAGAACACCCTGCGCTTCACCGGCCGCCCCGGACTCGACGTCGGCTCGCTGCTCAAGGCCCTGCCCGCCGACAGCTCCGCCGCCGAGCTGACCCCCGGCTCCTACCGGGTCATGGGCAAGGTCGACCCGCAGCTGCTCGCCACGGTCACCTCGTGGTGCGCGCAGCACGGGGTGATGCCGGACCGGATCTCGGTGGAACGGCACACGCTGGAGGACGTCTTCCTGGAGCTGACCGGCAAGGAGCTGCGCTCGTGACCGCCAACGGCACCTACACGCCGAACCCCGGGGCCGCCCCCCTTCCCCGCATGATCGGGGCCCAGGCCGCGCTGGAGACCAGGATGCTCCTGCGCAACGGCGAGCAGCTGCTGCTCACCGTCGTGATCCCGACCCTGCTGCTGCTCCTGTTCAGCGGGGTGGACATCGTCGACACGGGCGCGGGCGAGGCGGTGGACTTCCTCGCCCCCGGCATCCTCGCGCTCGCCGTGATGTCCACGGCCTTCACCGGGCAGGCCATCGCCACCGGCTTCGAACGGCGCTACGGCGTGCTGAAGCGCCTGGCCTGCTCGCCTCTGCCGCGCTGGGGCCTGATGACGGCGAAGACGCTGTCGGTCCTGGTCACGGAGATCCTTCAGGTGATCCTGCTGACGGCGATCGCGTTCGCCCTCGGCTGGGACCCGCACGGCGACCCGGCGGCCGTCCTGCTGCTGCTGGTCCTCGGCACCGCCGCCTTCTCCGGCCTCGGTCTGCTGATGGCCGGCACCCTGAAGGCGGAGGCGACGCTGGCCGCCGCCAACCTGGTCTTCCTGCTGCTGCTGGTGGGCGGCGGGGTGATCGTGCCGCTCGACAAGTTCCCGCCCGCCGCTCAGGACGTCCTCGGCCTGCTGCCCATCACGGCCCTCTCCGACGGCCTGCGGGACGTGCTCCAGCACGGCGCCGGCACGCCCTGGGGCGACCTGGCGGTCCTCGCGGTCTGGGCGGTCGTCGGGCTCGCGGCGGCCGGCCGGTTCTTCCGCTGGGAGTGAGGCGGCCCGTCGCGGAGGCACCCTCGTGAAAGCGTGCACAAGCGGCCCGCTTACGATGGAGGCGTGCTGAACGTGACCCCCGCCGACGCCGTAGCCGCCGTGCGCAACCCCCTCGCCTTCATCGCCGCGCGCTGGACGCCGACCCCCCGGACGGTTCGGCGGGCGGCCCTGTTCGCGCTCGTGATGTCGGTGGTCATCGTGGTCACCGGCGGCGCGGTCCGGCTCACCGGCTCCGGCCTGGGCTGCCCGACCTGGCCCAAGTGCACCGACGACTCGCTGACCGCGACCGGCGCCATGGGCTTCCACGGCGCCATCGAGTTCGGCAACCGCATGCTGACGTACGTGCTCTGCGCGGCCGTCGGCTGGGCGATCATCGCCGCCCGCTCCCAGAAGCCGTACCGCCGGAGCCTGACCCGGCTGGGCTGGGCGCAGTTCTGGCTGGTGATGAGCAACGCGGTGCTCGGCGGGATCGTGGTGCTCGTCGGCCTCAACCCGTACACGGTCGCGGCGCACTTCCTGGCCGCATCGGCGTTGCTCGCGGTCGCCGCGGTGATGTGGCAGCGCGCCAAGGAGGGCGACGGGGAGCCGCGCCCGCTGGTCGGCAGGCCCGTGCGGCAGCTGGTGTGGTTCCTGGTCGCCGCCTCCACGCTGCTGATCGCCGTCGGCACGGTGGTGACCGGCGCGGGCCCGCACGCCGGTGACTCCAGCGAGGTCGAGCGGATGCCGCTGGACTGGGAGACGGTCGCCAAGCTGCACGCCGTGCTCGCCTGGATCGTGGTGACGCTGACCTTCGCCCTGTGGTTCATCCTCAAGGCGGTGGACGCGCCGAAGAACCCGCTGGACCGTACCCGGGACCTGTTCCTGGTGCTGCTCGGGCAGGGCGTCATCGGCTACGTCCAGTACTTCACGGACCTCCCCGAAGCCCTCGTCGGCCTGCACATGCTCGGCTCCTGCCTGGTGTGGATCGCGGTGCTGCGTGTGCTGCTCGCCCTGCGCGAGCGCTCCGAGACCGTGATCGACCTGCCGGGCCCCGCGGCGGAGGCGACGGTCGGCTCACGCGCGTGAGTCACCCGCGCGTGGGCCACGCGCGTGTACGTCACGTGTACGAGGCGACCAGCCCGTCGATCGCGGGTCCCAGGTAGTACCGGGTCGACTCGGCACGGCGGGCGGGCGGGCCCCCGCCGGCCGTCCCGCTCCCCGCCGCCTCGTACCGGCGTCGGGCGATGTCCACCACGACCTCCTTCGGCGCCCCCGGCGCGGGCAGTTCGTCGAGTGCCTGTCGCTTGGAGATCAGACGGCCGTCCCGCACGGTCACCGTCGCCCGGGCGAAGGTCAGCAGCCCCAGGTCGATCCACACGTCCTGGCTCCACAGGTGGGCCTTGTCGACGGCGGGCCGCCAGAAGTCCCGCTGGTCGCGAACGACGAAGTCGCGGAGTTCCCGGTCCGGCACGGGCGGGAGTAACGCGCGGGGACGTCCGTAGGGGACATGCGCTCAGTCTCGCCCTGCTCCGCCCAGCCGGTACACCCGGCGCGCGTTGCCCGCGGCGATCAGCCCCGCCACCCGTTGCGCGTCCCCCGGCGACCACGCGCCCTCAGCGACCCAGGCCCCCAGCACCCGGGCCAGGGCCTCGCGGAACAGCATCGCGCCGACCACGTGCAGCTCGGGCAGCCCCTGGGCCCCGCTGGAGAAGAGGATCTTGCCGAAGGGGGCCAGTTCGAGGATCTCCCCGAGGATCGTCGCGGCGCGGGCGCCGGTCCGCACGAGCGCGGCGCCGGAGTCGGCGTACACGTGCGGGAAGACCCCGGCGAGGTGGGCGGCCTGACGGTGGTAGGGGTAGCCGTGCAGCAGGACGAGGTCGGTGCCCAGACCCGCGGTCGCCCGGACGAAATCGGTCAGCAGGGCGGGGTCGGTGCGGTCGATGCGTGCTCCGGGCGCCCCGAGTCCCGCGTGCAGCTGCAGGGGCAGCCCGGAGGCGACGGCGATCCACAGCAGGTGCCGCAGCAGCACCGGGTCGCTCAGCTCGCCGCCGACCCCGCGCGCGGCCAGCCAGCGGCCGGCCGCGCCCCGCACCTCCCCCGGGCCGGGCGGCTCGGGCGCGAGGGTCAGTCCGTGCCGCAGTCCCGCCACGGAGGTGAAGGCCACGGCGGTCGCGGCCGCCGCGTGGACCGCCTCGGCGAGGTTGGCGAGGAAGGACTCGACGGTGCCGGAGGTGTCGGCGACCTGTTCGGCGAGGAGCTCCAGCCGCACGATCTCGCGGGCCTCGGCCGCTCCCGCGCCGGCCAGCTCGCCGGGCCCGGTGAGATCACCGGGCAGACCGGTGTCGACCAGGTAGGTGGTGATGCCGCTGCCCCGCAGCAGCCGGCGGCCCGCCTCCAGCACGCCGAGCTCGCGGCGGCGTGCGAGATACCGGGCGGGCGTGGCGTGCGGTTCCAGGCCGAGGAGCGGGGGGCACCAGCGGCGTACCGCGAACCCGGTCTGCGTGTCGAAGAGCGTCGTGCCCGGCGCGGGCGGCCCCTCGGTGCGGGCCAGCTGGGCCTCGAAGGTGCCGAGGCCCAGCTCCGTTCTCAGGACGCCATGGCAGTACTGGTCCACCAAGGACGGCGTTTCGAGCATCCGGACTCCCGGGAGATGGACCGCGTTCGCTTCCACGGGTCCTAACGGGTGAACCGGGCGTCAGGTGTTGCGTGATGTCGCCCGAGAAGGCGATCAGCCGTTCTTCGGTCCGCCGACCTGGATCCCCGCCATCCGCGTCCACTCGTACGGACCCGTGCGCACCTTCGCCGCGAACTCGCCGTCGAAGGACTCGTGGACGGTGACTCCGGCCTTGCGCACGGCCTCCTCGGCCACGGCGACGGAGGGGGCCACCAGGTCGCCCCAGCCGCCGTCCTCGCCGACGAGCACGATGCGGGCGCCGCGCTCGCCGAGGTACGCGATCTGGCTCTCGGCCCCGCCGTGCGCCTGGGAGAACGCGCCGATCCGCTTGGCGAGCCGCGTCGCGGTGCGCTCGTCCTTGGCGGCCCGCTTGGCGTCCGCCGCCTCGTCAACCTGCTTGGTGTCTGCCATGGCCAGGATGCTACCGACGGGTAGGCGCAACGGCGACGGCCGGGGGGGGGGGGCGTGAGCAAGCACCCCCCCCCGCGGGGCGGACGGAAGGCTGTGTGGTATAAAAAAAATAAGCAGCCCA
>NZ_JBHVYK010000017.1:0-107936 GCF_042880855.1 Streptomyces sp. NPDC058291 | reverse complement strand
GTGCCCGGTGGATGCAAGAACACACGGCGGATCTGCCTGGTTTCTTCACCGCTTCCGCGGGAACCGGTCCCGGACTCCTCACGTGCTTCGGCGGAGCTCGGAAGGGGCCGGGGGCTGGCCGGTGATCTCGGTGATCAGTTCGGCGCACAGATCGCGGAGTTTGATGTTGCGTTGCTGGGAGGCGGACCGCAGGACGCCGAAGGCCTCGTGCGCGCTGCAGCGGCGTCGGCCCATGACCACGCCGATGGCCTGGTCGATGAGGCTGCGCGACTGCATGGCGGTCCGCATCTGTTCCGCGAATTCCTGGGTGTCGCTGATGCGCTGGGCCAGGGCGATGCCGCCGGTGGCCTGAGAGGCGAGAGCGCGCAGGGCGCCGAGGTCGCTGTGCACGAAGGCCTGGGGCGGGGCGGCATAGATGTTGAGGGCGCCGGAGGTGTGGGTGTGGGCGGCGATCGGCAGCGAGAGGGAGCTGAGGATTCCGCAGTCGACGGCGTAGGCGGGGTAATCGCCCCATCTGGTCTCTTCGCGCATGTCGGCGATGTGGATCTCCTCGCCGGTACGCAGGGCCTGCAGACAGGGGCCGTCGTCCTGGCCGTACTGCTTCTCGTCCAGCTTCGTCGCCGAGGTTCCGGCGCTGGCCACGGTCAGCGCCTTGCCCTCGCGTTCGATGGTCACGCCGACGCCTTGGGCCCGGGACAGGTCGAGGGCGGCGGCGGCAAGGGTCTGGAGGAAGTCCTCGAGCGAATCGGTGTCCAGCAGCCACTGAGTGAGCTGGCTGCCGTCGTGAGCGGCGTCGGCGTGCATCGTCGGTTCCTTCTGAGCGGCATCTGGTGGCGTCGGGGCGACGGAGTCCGAGGCCCGCAGGGACACCTTCAGCGCGGCCACTGCCCGACGCCGGTCGTCGGCCGGCCCGGCGTGGCCTCTGTCGCGCGCGTTCTCCTTCACGGCTGCCCTGCGCCCAACGGATCATGTCCGCCCTGGCCGCCGTCGGGTAACCGCCGGCCGACCGCAGGCGTGACGCGCTCGCCGACCGGCTCCCGGCGTCCTTCGTCCCCCCGACACCTGGGCGCCCCGGCCCCGCGGACCTTCCCGCGGTGTCGTCCGTGCCGAAAGGGACGTGCGAGTCGCTGACCCCGTTCGGCTCAACGCCCTCCCGGCCGGCCGGTACCCTCTGTACCCGAGGACGGGGTTGGTAGGTCGGAAGGGGACCAGGTGAGAGCGGCGCGCACGCTGGCCACGTTCGACCACGTCGAGCTCGGTGATCACGTCTGCTGGCACACGGACCCGGCCGCCGCTTCCCCCGCGGACGTCCTCGCCTACGTGGCCGACGGCGCTCTGTACGGCGACAAGATCGTGGTGGTCGGCTCCGCCGGCGCCGTCTCGGGTCTTCCCCTGGCGGTGGTCCCGTCCGCCTCGGTGATCCTCGACGCGCCACGCGACGGGAACCCCGACTCCGTGCTGGCCGCGGTGCGCCGGGAAGCGCGTACCGCAGCCCGCGAGGGCTACCGGTCGGTGCGTGTGCTGACCGAACGGGTGCCCGCGGCAGAGCCCGTCGAGACCGAGGAACTGGTGGCCCAGGAGCTGAAGCTCGACGAGTTCGCCTCGGAGAGCAACGCCATCGTGGTGTGCGCCTTCCGGTCGTCTCAGTGGGACGGGCCTACGCTGGAACATATGGCAGGTGTGCACCCGCATGAGATGGGCATGCGCGCTGAGCGTCCGGCCTTCCGGATGTACAGCACCGGCGCCGACATCTGGAGCGTTGACGGAGTGATCGACTCGGAGTGCGCTGACGCGTTCAACACCGCGGTGCGCGCGGCGGTGCGGTGTTCGCGCAAGGTGAGTCTGCGCTTCGACACCCTCGACATGATCGACGCCGCCGGCATGCACGCACTCGTCGACGCGGCCCGGTACCTTCCCGATCGGCGCATCGTCGTCGAAGGCGCCAACGAGACCGTGCGGCTGTGCTGGGAGCTCGCCGGTTACGCGACCGCCGGCCTGCCGGTGGTGATGGCCGCATGACCGAGACCCTGCCCTCGCAGCCGTCCGACCGGGCGCAGCACTCGTTCCGCCACGAGCTCTACCCCTATCGCGGAGACGAGCAGTTCCTTTCCGGGACGCTCGGCTACATCCACGAGGCTCTGGAAGGCGGCGAGGCCGTGGTCGTCGCCGTCCCCTCGGACAAGGCGTCGCTGCTGCGCGGCGAGCTCGCCGACGAGCCCGACGTCACCTTCGTCGACACCATGACCCTCGGCCCCAACCCCGGTCGGCTCGTGGGCGCCTGGGTGGACTGGATGAAGGAGCGAGGAGAGGGCGACAGGCCGGTTCGCGGCATCGGGGAGACGGCGTGGCGCGAGGCCCGCAGCGCCGCGCACCTGTCGGAACTGCGCTATCACGAGTGGCTCTTGAACCGGGCCTTCGTCCGCAGCTCCGCGTGGTCGATGCTGTGCCCCTACGACGACGCCGACGAGGACCGGAGCGCCCTGCAGACCCTGTCCCGCTGCCATCCGCTGATCCGCCGGAACGGCCACTACGTCCCCAACGAGGGCTACCTCGCAGACGGGGATTACCCCTTCGAGGCCCTGAACCCGCCGTGCGATCCCTTCCAGGAACTGCATTACACGCACGGCGACCTGGCCGCGGTCCGCTCGAAGGTCTCACGCTGCGCGTCGGACGCGGGCGTCTCGGAGGATCAGCAGCGGAAGCTGGCCGTCGCCGTCACGGAGATCGCCACGAACAGCATCCGGCACGGCGGAGGCCGCGGGACCCTGCGCACCTGGACCCAGGACACGACGTTCCTGTGCGAGTTCCGCGACGCCGGCCACATCCCCGACGTGATGGCCGGGCGCACCCGCCCCACCGTCGACCAGATCGGCGGCCGCGGCCTCTGGCTCGCCCACCAGCTCTGCGACCTCGTCGAGATCCGCTCCACGCGCGAGCAGGGCACGACCGTCCGCCTGCACGTCGACGTGCCCGACTGAGCGACGGCCCCGGCCGAGCGACGTCCCGCCGCGCGTTCCGGGACGGGCGTCGTCCCTGGTCGTCAGGCCCGCAGGTCGCGCAGGACCTGGCGGGCGGCGCGGGCGCCCGAGGCCATGGCTCCCTGGACCGAGCCCGTGGCCCGGTGATCGCCGCACACGTACCGGCCCGCGGCCACCCGGGTCGTGCGACCGAGATCCTGTGGGGCCGTCATCGAGGGCAGCGCCTCGGGGACGGTGCGGACGGTCAGCAGTTCCCAGCCGGTCGCGTCGGTCGCGTAGGCCTCGCTCAGCGTCTCGCGCAGACCGGCCTCCCGGCCCTCCGCGTCGGCGCCCAGCACCGAGGTGGCGACGAGCGGCCGGCCGGTCGGGGAGTAGGCGGGAGCGACCTCGCTCAGCACGCACGTATTGAGGAAGCGCCGCCGGGTGTCGACCAGCAGAGTGGGCTCGGGCAGCGGCGTGCGCGCGGGGGCGTGGTAGTACGTCGTCACCGTGCGGTACGCGGGCACGGTCACCGTCGGCAGCAGCGCGGCGGCCGGCCCGGGGCCGGTGGCCACCACCACAGCGCGTGCCGGGACGGTTTCGCCGGCGGCGGTCTCCACGCCGTCGTCGGTCAGCCGCTCCACCGCGGTCTCCAGCCGCACGGCGCCCTGGGGCAGCGCGGCCGCCAACGCGCGCGGGACGGCTCCGATGCCGTCGGCGGGCAGGCTCAGGGCGCCGCGCAGCATGCTGCGCCACACCAGGTGGAAGACCCGGGCGGAGGTCTCCAGCCGGTCCTCCAGGAACACTCCGGACAGGAAGGGACGGAAGAAGCGCTCGACGAACGCCTCGCTGAACCCGGCCTGCGCGAGCGCCGCCCGTGTACTGCGGTCGGGGCTCCGCTTGAGCCGGTGCGGCGGGATCAGCGCGTCCCGGGCCGCGAGGGCGCCGAGGGCCGCCAGATCCCGCGGTCCCGCGACCCGGCCCGGCAGGAGGTCGACCAACGAGGACGGGTGCGGGCCGGGGACGGTCAGCCGGCGTCTGCCGGAGTCGGTGTGCAGGAGAACGCCCCGGGTGAACGGGCGCAGAGCCAGAGCAGACAGCGCCAGCCGCCTCCGGACCTGCGGATACGACGGGTTGAAGACCTGGAAGCCGCGGTCGATCACGAAGCCCTGGACACGGTCGGAGCGCATCCGGCCGCCGACCCCGTCCGAGGCCTCCAGCACCTGGACCGCGACTCCGGCCGCGAGGAGGTCCTGGGCGCAGGCGAGGCCGGCGACGCCTGCTCCGATCACCACGACCTCGGGGGAACGCTGCCCTGCGGTCACGTCGGTCACGTCGGTCACGTCGTCTCCTTCCGTCGCCGGGCTCGCCCCCGTACGGGCGGGGCCGCCCGCTGGTGGCTGAGCGCCGTCACGCCCTTTTCGCCGCCGGGCGCCGGCGCGGACGCACCCCGGGCGAACGCGGGGCGGTCGCGTGGCGGTCGCGGGGTTCGGCCGGCGCGTCCGGGCGGCGGGCGTCGGCGGCGCGCATCGTCGTTGACCGGGTGGACCGTCCTCGATCCGCCCGCCGCCGAGTGGCGCGCCCCGGCTTCGTGCGGCCGTGGGGGCTCAGCCGGGGAAACGTCCTGTCGAGCGCAGCTGCCAGCGCCTCTCCGCGTAGGCCAGGTCGTCGCGCCACAGGCGTCCGGCGGCGGCCCGCACCAGGGGCCGCAGCAGCGGCGACATCCGTCGTGCCACGGCGAAGCCGGTGCGGTCCGACGCGGCGACGACGGCCTCCACCACCGCCGTGCGGGGCCTGCCCCGGTCGTCGGGGCCGAGCGGGGTCGCGTGCGTCTCGACGACCGAGCCGTGGCCCTCGCCGGCGGTGATGTGCATGACGACCGTGCGCGGCTCGGGTGCGGTGAAGACGGCGCGGACCGGTACGACGAGCCGTCCGGCGAGTCTGAAGGAGACGTCGACGACGAAACCGTCCTCGCCGGCCGCCGAGGCCCCGGCGTCTGCCACCGCTCGCCTCTCGGCTCGTGCCTCGCCTGCTGACCGCGCCTCCTCACCCGACGCGTCTCCTGTCTCCTCCCCGGCCTCCGTTCCGGCTCCTGTCCCCGCCCGCTGCGTCGTCGTCGCGGGGATGTCGACGACGGTCAGATCGACGAAGGAGTACGGGTGGAACCAGGCGCCGTGCCAGGGGTCCAGCCGGTTGGCCACGACGTCCTCCGGCTCGCAGGTCCCGACGCCCACGTAGACGGCCGTCACCGCCCGGCTGAGGACGGGCCTGGCCGGCACCACCGGCGCCTCCAGGGGCGGCTCGCCGCCCACGTCGTCCAGACGCACCCACACCAGCACGCCGTCGTCGTGCGCGGGCAGGGGCTCCCAGCCGGCGAACGGCGCGCCCCCGAGCGCGAGTCCGTGCCAGTGGCAGACGAGGGTCCCGCACCGGACCGGGCTGTCGCGCAGCGGCGCCCCCAGGTGCGGGCAGATGCCCGGCCCGGCGACGAGGCGGCCCGTGGCGTCGCGCCAGACGACGACCTCCCGTCCGGCGATCGTCCGGGCGAGGGGACGGTCGTCCCGCACGTCGCGGGTCGCGCCCACGACGAACCAGTTGCCCGAAGGGCGGCCCTGAGCGCGCTTCAGGGCCTGGGCGATGACGGCCGGGCGGGCCTCGCGCCAGGTCGGCCGCTGACGTTCCCAGGCGACCGGATTCCTGCGCAGCGACAGGGGGAGGCGTCCGCGGCGGACGGAACGGTCGGGGTTCACGTGACCTCCTTGTGCAGTGGCTGCGCCGTGACGGTCCGGGACATCGGGTGCTTCTCGACCAGCCTCCCCGGTGCGACGGACTGCGCGGGCCGCACGGCCGGCGCCACCGTGCGGGGCGTGACGCCCGCCGCCGGCCGGCCGGTCATGCGGGCCCGCGCCCGGGCCGCCGTCAGACGCGCCAGGCCGTCGGCGGCCACCACGGCCCGCCGCCGACGGGGCACCACGGCGCGCCGGTGCAGGACGGCGTACCCGTCGGCGGCGACGGCGTCGAGGATGCCGCCGTAGAGGACGAAGGCCGTGCGGATGCAGGGGCGTGACACGGGTTCGAGCATCGCGATGCCGGGCGCCGCCTCGCGGTAGACGCCGCGGGTGAGGTCGGCGAAGGCGCGGAAGGCGTCGGTGATGCGCGGGTCGCGGCGTCCGGTGCGGCGACTCCACAGCAGCAGCTCCCGGTCGACGCCGTGCGCGGACAACAGGTCGGCGGGGAGGTAGACGCGTCCGCGGTCGAGGTCCTCGCCCACGTCGCGCAGGAAGTTGGTCAGCTGGAAGGCGACGCCGAGGGCGGCCGCGTGCGGGGCGGCCTCCTCGCGCGGGACCACGGAGCCCAGGACGGGCAGCATCTGCAGCCCGATCACCGCCGCGGATCCGTGCATGTACGCGTACAGGTCGTCGTAGGTCGGATAGTCGGTGACCTCCAGGTCGCTGCGCATGGACGCCATGAAGTCGCCGAAGTGGTCGTGGTCGATGGCGTAGCGCCGGGCCGTGTCGGCCAGCGCCAGGACGACCGGCTCGGCGCTGCTGCCGTCCCGCAGGCCCCGCTGGAGCCGCTCGTGGAGCCTGGCGAGGTCGGCCGCGCGGCGCTGGGGAGGAATGCCGGCGTCCAGGGAGTCGACGATGTCGTCGGCCCAGCGGGCGAAGCCGTAGAGGGCGTGGACGGCCGGCCGCCGCTCCACGGGCAGCAGCCGGGTGGCGAGGAAGTACGTCCTGCCGTGCCGGGCGTTGAGCCGCCGGCACCGCGTGTAGGCGTCGCGCAGCACCGGCTCGGTGATGCCCGCCGCGTCGAGTTCACGGGTCGTCATGAGCGCGTTCCTTCCGACACGGTCGGCGCGTCCGGCCGGGCGGGCGCGTCCGGCACGCGCGGCACGGCGCGTGGGCCGGGGTGTGGGGCGACGGCGGTGGTGTGCCGTCCGGTGATGCGGGCCGCGGCGAGCTTGCCGGACAGCAGGACGGTGGGGACGCCGACGCCCGGTGTGGTGCCGCACCCGGCGAGTACGGCGTTGTCGGCGCCGCGGACCAGGTTGCGCGGCCGGAACGGTCCGGTCTGCGCGAACGTGTGGGCGGCCGAGAAGGGAGTGCCGGCCGCGTGGCCCTGCGCCGCCCAGTCGGCGGGCGTGACGAGGACCTGCTCCTCGACGGCCTCCGCGATGCCCTCGAAGCCGCGCCGGTCGAGTTCGCGCAGGACGCTGTCGCGGTACCGCGGGCCGAGATCGCCCCAGGCGGCGGCGTCCGGCCCGATGTCGGTGTTCGGGCACGGGGCCAGGACGTAGTGGAGGTGGTGCCCGGGCGGGGCGAGCGTCGGGTCGGTGGCGGTGGGGCGGGTGATGAGCAGCGACGGGTCGCTCATCAGGCGGCCCTCGCGGGTGAGTTCGTCGAAGGTGCGGCGCCACTCGCCGCCGAACGACAGCGTGTGGTGGCCGAGTCCGGGCCACGTCCGGTCGGTGCCGACGTGCAGGACGACCGCCGAAGGGGCGTGCCGGAGGCGCAGCGGGCGGCGCGGTGTGCGACCGAGCAGGCCGTAGGAGACCGGGAGTTCGGGGGTCAGGACGACGGCGTCGCACGGGATGCGGTCCTGGTCGGTGACGACGGCGGTGACGCGGCCCGCGGAGCGTTCCAGCCGGGTGACCGCCTGCCCGAAGCGCAGGTCGGCGCCCGCCTGCGCGGCGGCGTCCGCCATGGCCTGCGGCAGCGCGTGCATACCGCCGCGGGGGAAGTACACGCCGGCGACCGTGTCCATGTAGGCGATCACGGCGTAGGCGGCCAGGGCCCGCTCCGGGGCGACTCCGGCGTACAGCGCCTGGAAGGAGAAGACACGCCGCAGGCGCTCGTCGCGCAGATGGCGGCCGATGCCCGCGTCCAGGCGTCCGAATCCGCCGAGGGCGGCGAGCCGGGCCAGGTCCGGGGTCAGCAGTTGCAGGGGCGAGTCGAAGTTGGCGTCGATGAAGCGTCGCATCTGGGCCCGGTACAGCTGTTCCAGCCAGCTGCGCAGTCGCCGGTAGCCCGCTGCCTCCCGGGCGCCGGCGAAGCGTTCGACCTCCGCCTCCATCGCCGCCGCGTCGGTGTGCACGTCGAGGCTGCTGCCGTCCGCGAACCGCGCCTGGTAGGCGGGATGCAGGGGGACGAGGTCGACGCGGTCGCGGAGGTTCTCGCCGACCGCGGCGAACGCCTCGTCGGCGAGGTCGGGCATGGTCAGCACGGTGGGTCCGGTGTCGATGCGGTAGCCACCGCGCTCCAGGCGTCCGGCGCGCCCTCCGGGCTGGGCGTCGCGCTCCACGAGGGTGACCCGGCGGCCCGCGCCGAGCAGGTGCAGCGCGGCCGCCAGACCGGAGAGCCCGGCGCCGACCACGACCACGTGATCGGTGGGTCCGGTGATGGTCCTGGTCATCGCACGCCCCCTTCGGCGCCGACGGCCAGCAGTGCGGCGACGGGCGTCCCGTCGTCGGCTCCGCTCGGTCCGGGCGGTGAGCCGGGGGTCGTGCCGGCCGCCGCGTGCAGCAGGTCCCGAAGACGGCGACGGCCGTGCTGCTCCAGCGCGGCGGAGTCCAGATGGCGCATTCCCTGGGCGACCAGCCGGTCGATCTTCGCCTCGACGATGTCACGCGCGCCGGTGGTCACCAGCACGTCGCGGACCTCGGCGAGACGGCCGTCGCAGAGATCGGCGCGACCCAGCGAACGGCGCAGCACGGCCAGGGCGCGCCGGTCCGCGGTGGCTTCCGCCCGGGCACGGGCCACCGCCGTCAGGTAGGTGGGTTTGCCCGCCCGGATGTCGCCGCCGGTGGGCTTGCCGGTGCGCAGGGGGTCGCCGAACACGTCGGTGAGGTCGTCGCGCAGCTGGAAGGCGATGCCGACGCAGCGGCCGGCCGAGCACAGGGCCGCGGTGCGCGCGGCGTCCGCGCCCGCCAGGGCCGCTCCGAGCGCCAGCGGCCGTTCCACCGAGTACAGGGCGCTCTTGAGGCAGGCTGCGCGGATCGCGCGGGCCAGGGAAACGGAGGAGGTGACCTGGCCCTGTATGTCGAGGTACTGACCGGCGACCATCTCGGTGCGCATCGTGCTCCACAGATCGCGCACCCTGCGGGCGGTGTCCGGCGCCACCTCGATGGCGGCGACCGTGTCGTCCGCCCAGGCCAGGGCGAGGTCGCCGGCGAGGATCGCCGCGGCTTCGCCGAAGCGCCGGCCGGGTTCGGGGGCCACGGCGCCGGCGTACTGGGCGGCGACGTCGGCGTGCAGGACGGGCCGGCCGCGACGCATCCGGGAGCCGTCCATGACGTCGTCGTGGACGAGGGCGCAGGTCTGGATCAGTTCCAGGGCCGCACCGACCCGCAGGGCGGATTCCGCCTCCCTCAGGCCGCCGCCGCAGGCCCGCAGCGCCCACCACACGAACCGCGCACGCATGCGCTTGCCCCCCTTCCGTGTGAAGGCGGCGACGCGCTCGGCGACATCGTGTCCGAACACCGGGTCGAGGGCGGCGGCCCGTTCCACGCGTTGGCCCAAAAGGTCGTCCAGCAGTCGGCCCACGGCTGCGGACACGTCCGCGTCGATGTCCGCCAGGGCGTCCCCGTCCAGCCGGAGCCGCGGGGCCCGGGAAACTTCTTCGGGTGCGCCCGGGGCGGGGAGACCGTCTGCGAACAGGGGAAATCCGCCTGCGGGGCGCATGGGGTGAGGGTCCGGTGCCTTCTTGGCCACAGGGAGATCCTTCGCCTCGGTGGGGCGCATCCCGGTTCCTCTCGCCGCGGTCGCCTGGGTGTCTGACGTAATGCCTTCCGCGAAAAGGGCGTCCACGGATGCGCCATTGGGGGAGAACGTGTGGCCGATCTCGGCCGACGGGCCGAGACCGCGGCGCAGGAACAGCGGTCGGCAGAACGGGCGGCGCGAGAAACGATGCAAGGGCGATGCAAGTTGTCGTGTCGCTGGTGCGCTTCGCATGGTGGGGGAGTGGCGGTCGCCGTCCGCGACCGCGACCACGGCATGAGGGGTCGGCCGCGGGAACCGGGCCCCGCCCGCCCCGAGAGACGGCACGGGCACCGCCCGCACGAGGAGCAGCGTCATGACTGCACGCCAAGTCACCGAGCAGACCGTCGACAGCGCCCCGCTGTGGGCTCCGACGGAGGACTCCCTGGCCGACGAGGAACTCGCCGCCGGGTTCGCGGACGGCGACGAGACCTGCCTCGTCGCCGTCTACCACCGGTGGGGCGCCCTCGTGTACACCCTCGCCCGGCGCTCGCTGGGGGACGCGCGAGAGGCGGAGGACGTCACCCAGACCGTCTTCCTGGCCGCTTGGCGGGGGCGAGCCGGGTTCGCCCCGGAGCGCGGCGCGTTGAGCGCGTGGCTCGTCGGCGTCACCCGCCGCAAGATCGCCGACGCCCTGACGGCGCGCACCCGGCGGGCCGAACTCGTGGCGGCGGCCGGCGCGCGGATGTCCGTCGGCCACGTCGACCGCGACGCCCAGCCGGACGCCGTCCTCGACCGCGTCCTGATCGGCCACGAACTCGCCAAGCTGCCCCCGGCCCAGCGGCGGGTCCTCACTCTCGCCTTCTACGACGACCTGACGCAGCCGCAGATCGCGGACGTCACCGGCTGGCCGCTGGGGACGGTCAAGAGCCATGCCAGGCGCGGTCTGCACCGCCTCGGCCGCTGCCTCCAGGGGGACGGCGTCAGCGATGACGGCGGGTAATCCGACGCACAAGCGATGCGCCGGGCAGAACGGCGCTCTCGGCGTCCGGATGAGACGCGAGTCGTGCGGCCGGTGCATCCGACGCGGCCCTGACGCCCGTAGACCCGGCACAGGGAGCTCCACCCCCACCGCCGCGACGGCGCCCGTCAGGGGCAGGGGGCTTGCTCAACGGCCCGTCAGGACGTCAGGAGGCACGGGTGGCCGAGCGTCGGGCTTCGCCCCACATCCCCCAGGGGGAGCACATTCCCCACGCGGATCTGGTCTCCCGCGCCCTCGACGGCGACCGGGCCCCGTGGGGCACGGTCGCCGCCCTCCATCTCGGCCTGTGCCGTACCTGCCGCGAACGGCTGGCCGCCTACGAACGCGCCGCGGCTGCGGGCCGCCTGACCCGTCCGGGTGAAACCCTGCAAGCACCCCCCGCCCGGGTGTGGACCTCGGTCCGCGCACACCTCGCCGCCGAACGCGCCCGGACACCGTCGCCCCCGTCCGAGCCGGCCGTCCATCGCGCACCGAACGCCGGCTTCCGCGCCCCGCGCCGCCCGGCCGCCGCGGCGTGGGCGGTCGTCCGCACCCTCGTGCGCCTGCCCGCTCACCTGCTCGCCCGGCTGCGCCACGGGCGGCCCCGCGACGGAAACCGCTGACACCGGCCACTCACCCGCTTGCCCCCCGACGCCGGCTCCGCGCCCCCACACGGACGACAAACCCGGCGGAGCCTGCATCCACGAAGCGCTCCCAGGGTGAATGCTTCCGACAGACCACCGGCTGCCCGCGCACCGCCGGTGGGAAGCGCACAGAGGGAGGGAACGGTTCGTGGTGCACGCTGAGGTGGCCATCCTGGGCGCGGGAGCGGCGGGACTGTCCCTCGCCCACCGGCTCACGCGGGCCGCGCCCGGGGCCCGCCGGGTATCCGCCGTGCTGGTGGACGCGCCGCCCGGTCCGCTCCGTCCGCCGAGCCGCACCTGGTGCTTCTGGGAGCCGGACGCCGGCCCGTACGACGCCGCGCTGACCGCCGCATGGCAACGACTGCGGGTCCACGGCCGCGCCGGACAGCCGATCGAGGACGACATCGCCCCCCTGCGCTACAAGATGCTGCGCTCCGACGACTTCGAGCGCCTCGTCGCCCGCGACCTGGCGCGCTGCGACGACGTCCGACGGCTGGAGGCGACCGTCGAGGCCGTGGACGGCGGCGCCGACGGAGCACGGATCCGTGCCCGCGCCGGCGACGGCCGCCAGGTGACGGTGCACGCCCGCTGGGTCTTCGACTCCCGGCCCCTCGACCGTCTGCCCCCGGCACGGACCACCCTCTTGCAGCACTTCCGCGGCTGGTTCGTGCGCACCGAGCGGCCGGTGTTCGACCCCGCCACGGTGGACCTCATGGACTTCAGGGTGCCGCAGCCGCCCCGGGGCCTCGCCTTCGGCTACCTCCTCCCCACCGGCCGCCACGAGGCGCTCGTGGAGTACACCCAGTTCTCCGACACCGCGCTGTCCCGCCAGGCGTACGAGGGCGCGCTGCGGCACTACACCCAGGACGTGCTGCACCTGAACGGCTTCCGGATCACCGCGACGGAGACCGGCGTGATCCCCATGACCGACGCGCGCTTCACCCGCCGGCCGGCGCCGTCCGTCTTCCGCATCGGCGCCGCGGGAGGCGCCACCCGGCCGTCCACCGGCTACACCTTCTCCGCCGTCCAACGCCAGACCCGGGCCGTCGCGGACGCCTTGCACACGGGCCGCCACCCGATGCCGCCGCCCGCCCACTCGGCCCGCTCGCGCGCCATGGACGCGGTGATGCTGCGGGCACTGGCCAGCGGCCGCGTCGACGGCGACGCCTTCTTCGGACGGCTCTTCGCGCAGGTGCCGATGGAACGGCTGCTGCGTTTCCTGGACGGCGGCACCCGCCTGCGCGAAGACCTCTCCGTCGGCGTCCGCACCCCCGTCTGGCCGATGCTGCGCTGCGTGGCGGAGCTGCCCTGGCTCACCCGCACACCCCCGCCCGGTCGATGAGCGACGAACGAGCGACACGAAGGAGCACGAAGGAGCCCCCGACGACCTGACCGCGCTTGACCGCCTCCGCCTTCGCTTCTGCCTCCGCCACTGCCTCCGACCGCGTTCGTCCCGACCGCCCCGCCCATGACCGCCCCGGCCGCATCCCGGCCGGCCGCACGCCGACCACAGGAGACCGCATGACCCTGCTGCGCGACGAGGACCTGGCCGCCGCGTTCGACCACGCTTCTCGCAGCTACGACACCCTGGTCGCCGCCAACCCCGGCTACCACGGCCAACTGCGCCGCTCCGCGCGCCGCCTCGGGCTGCCCGACGGCGGCAGGGGACTGCGTGTGCTGGACCTCGGCTGCGGCACGGGCGCCTCGACGGCCGCCCTCGCCGCGGTCCTCCCCGACGCCGGGATCACCGCGGTGGACGCCTCCGCCGGCATGCTGGAGCGGGCCGCGCGCAAGCCGTGGCGGGACGGGGTGACCTTCGTGCGGGCCCCCGCCGAACGGCTGGCCGAAGCGGGCGTGCGCGGCCCCTTCGACGCGGTCTTCGCCGCCTACCTCTTCCGCAACGTCGCCGACCCGGACGCGGTGCTCCGCGCGGTGCGGGACGTCCTCGCGCCGGGCGGCCGCCTCGCGGTGCACGAGTACACCCTGAGCGGCCGGCGCGCCCACCGCGCGGTGTGGACGGGCGTGTGCCGCGGACTCGTCCTGCCCGTCGCCACCCTCCTCGGCGACGGCGAGCTGTACCGGCACCTGTGGCGCAGCGTCGTGGACTTCGACACGGCCGACCGCTTCGCCGCCCGGGTCCGCGCCGCCGGTTTCCAGGACGTCAGGACGCTGCCGCTGCCGGGGTGGCAGACCGGCATCACCCACACCGTCGTCGCCCGCCGCCGCGGAGCTCCCGAGGAGGACCGCGGCGCCCCCGGCGAGGGCGCCCGGACCACCGCGGGCGACGACGGCGCCACCTCGGCGGGCCGCCGATGACCCGCATCCGACGACCGGACGCCGCCCGGCGCGGCCGGGACCGGCGCGCCCGCACCGTCCTGCCCGCTCCGGGCGCACCGCGCGTCGGCGCCGGCCGTCCGCTGACGACGGCGGTCGTGGGCGGCGGCATCGCCGGCCTCGCGGCCGCCACGGGCCTGGCCGAGAAGGGCGCGCGGGTCACGCTCTACGAGCGCGAACCCGCCTTGGGCGGCCGGCTGTCCGGTCGGCCGACCGTCCTCTCCGACGGCAGCACCGTCACCATGAGCCGCGGGTTCCACGCCTTCTTCCGCCAGTACTACAACCTGCGCGGACTTCTACGGCGCACCGATCCGCAGCTCAACCGCCTGCGGGCGCTGCCCGACTACCCGCTCCGGCACGGCAGCGGCGTACAGGACAGCTTCCGGCACGTCCCGCGCACCCCGCCGTGGAGCGCGCTCGGCTTCGTGGCCCTCAGCCCCACGTTCGGACTGCGCGACCTCGTCCGCATGAACCCGGTCGCCGCACTGCCCCTTCTGGACGTCCGCGTCCCCGACGTCTACGAGCGGCTCGACGACGTCAGCGCGCACGACTTCCTCCGGTCGATCCGCTTCCCGGAGGCCGCGCACCATCTCGCGTTCGAGGTGTTCTCCCGCAGCTTCTTCGCCGACCCGCGTCACCTGTCCGCGGCGGAGATGGTGCTGATGTTCCACATCTACTTCCTCGGCTCGGCGGAGGGCCTCCTCTTCGACGTGCCCGACGAGCCCTTCCCGTCCGCGCTGTGGGAACCGCTGGCCGACTATCTGCGCGGCCACGGCGTCGACGTGTGCGCCGACACCCGTGTCGAGACCGTCGAACCGACCGCGGACGGCGGTTTCGTCGTCGCCACGGACACGACGGAACGGCGCTACGACACCGCCGTCCTGGCCCTGGACGCGGGAGGTCTCCGCTCGCTCGTCGCGGGCTCCCCGCGCCTGGCGGACGCCGAGTGGCGCGCGCGGATCTCGCGGCTGCGCACCGCCCCGCCGTTCCTGGTCTCCCGCCTGTGGCTGGACCGTCCGGTCGCCGCCGACCGCCCCGGCTTCCTGGGCACCAGCGGCTTCGGAACCCTCGACAACGTCAGCGTCCTGGAACGCTGGGAGGGGGAGGCGGCGCGCTGGGCCGCGCGCACCGCAGGGTCGGTCGTCGAACTGCACGCCTACGCCCTGCCCGAGCGCGCCGTACGCGACGTCGAGCAGAAGCGCCTGGTGGAGCAGTTGCACCGGGTGTATCCGGAGACGCGTGCGGCGAGGGTCGTCGACGAACGGCACGAGTGGCGGGCGGACTGCCCGCTGTTCCCGGTCGGCGGACACGGCGACCGGCCGACCGTGCGCACCTCGGATCCCGGACTGGTGGTGGCCGGCGACGTCGTGCGCACCGGGTTGCCCGTGGCGCTGATGGAACGTGCGGCCACGAGCGGCTTCCTCGCGGCCAACGCGCTGCTGGAGCGCCGGGGCGTCAGGGGCCAGACCCTGTGGACGGTCCCCGACCGGGGACGCAGCGCGGTGCTGCGCGGGCTCGCGCGCCTCGGCTGACACGGGCACTCGGCCGAAGAAGAGCCTGCGAACGGGTGGTCTTGCCCGCGCGTCGCATCCGTCGAGGCGGCGACGGGCGAATCGTCCGGGTGAGCGGCGGGCGCGCACCGCACGTCCAGAGGCCCGCCGGGAGCTCCGCACCGCACGTCCAGAGGCCCGCCAAGAGCTCGGCCCCCGAGGGAGACGCACATGCACGGCGCGACGACGCACGAGGAGCGAGCGGCCCGAAGCGTTCCCGACGGTCCGGCCACGGAACCTCGGTCACATCCACGGCCGGAACCCCGGCCGGAGCCGGAGCAGAAGCGGGAATCCGAGCGGCGTCCCCACCCCGCGCAGCCGAGCCGCGGGCCGGGGGGAGAGGCCACGGAGACCGCGCTGACCTGGGGTGACATCGGTCTGGGCACCATGGCCGCGATGCTCGTGGTGTCCCTGCGCAAGGTGGGCGCCCGCGGGTTCGAAGCCCGCTGTCAATGGCCGCGTCTGCACCCGCTCAACGAACGCGCGCTCACGGTCGTCCACCACCCGCTGATCATGGCCGAGTCGCTGCGCCAGCTCGCCGCGGCCCTGGAACGCCGGCACCTCGCGACGGCCGCCACGGCGCTGGAGCCCGTCTCGGTCGGCCTGGGCCTGGCTCCGGGAGCACAGCCGCGAGAGGCCGGCGACGCCACCGCCGTGGGCGTGCGGCTCGGGGTGAGCGACGTCCTGCTCGACGACGGAGAACTCATCGGATACCGGGTCTCGGCCGAGTTCCTGCACGCCGGCCAGCGGTTCGGCTCGTGCACGATGCGGCTGGCGCGCCGGGCGGCCGACGGCGACCCGCCGGTGCACGCCAAGCCGACCGGCGGCCTCCAACACCCGGCGGCGGCCGTCGTGGGAGCGGCCGCCGAGCCCGACGTCATGCTCGCGCGGGCCTGTCAGGGCCGGCTCGTCCTCGCTCCGCGCGACCCCGGACATCCGGTCCTCCTCCCCGGACGACCCTCCCGGCTTCCGGCCCTCGCGGTCCTGGAGGCAGGGCGGCAGGCGGCGCTCCTCTCCTGTGGGATGACAGCGGCAGCCGTCACCGGCCTGCGAGTGGACCTGCGCGGTCCTGTGCCCGGTGAGGGCGCGTTCGTCGAGGTGGCCGCGGAGTCGCTGGGGCCCCGGTTCGCGGTACTGGCTCAGGGACAGCCGGTCGCCACGGGCACCGTCGCCCTGCTGAGGGCCTGAGGGCCTGAGGGCCTGGGCGCTTGGGGGCCTCAGGGCCTGTCGAGGGCCAGGCGGCGCCCGCGGATGCGGGAACGGGTCGGCGGCGCGAGCCTGGGAACTCGGAGCGGGACATCGCCTACCGGCTCAGCGCCGCGCCCGGCCGAGCCCGTTTCGCCGTCGGCATCCGTTCGAGGAGATTGTCATGCCCAAGAAGGACGACCTGAGCAAAGGCGACGAGGTCACGTGGAAGAGCCACGGCCAGAACGTGTCCGGGAAGGTGAAGAAGAAGATCACCGATCGCACGAAAGCCGCAGGCCGCACCGTCGACGCGTCGAGTGAGGAGCCGCAGTACGAGGTGGAGAGCGACAAGTCCGGCCGCTCGGCCGTGCACAAGCCCGGTGCCCTGCGTAAGAAGGGCCACCGCTCCTGATGGCGGGCGACGGGCGGGGCGACGACCGCGACGGGACCGTCGGCGACTTCCACGAGGCGGTCAACATGACCGCCGGTCAGTTGGAGAAGTGGCTGACCACCGACGAGTCGCGGAGCGTCGGGCAGAGCGACGGCGGCGAGAGCGTCGGGCACGCCTCCGGGCGGCGCATCGTCGAGCTCCTGAAGACGAAGAAGACGGACCTCACCGACGACGACCTCGCGCACATGCGCAAGGTCGTCGGCTACGTCCACCGCCACCTCGGACAGCGCCCCGGCGGCGACGTCACCGACACCCGGTGGCGCTACTCCCTCATGAACTGGGGCCACGACCCCGAGAAGTGAGGCGCATGGCGGTGGGGGCGACCTCGCCGGCGCCCCGGACCGCTCTCGGTGCGGCGGGCCGGGAGGGCGTCAGGTCAGAGCCGTCGGGTCCACGTCGGCGGGAGCAGCTCGTCGGCGGGCCGTCCGGCGGGTGGTTCGGCCGGCGGCTGCCGTGCCGCCGCCCGTGCGTGGCGACGCCGGTCCGATCCGCACGCCGCTCACGGTTCGGGGTGGGCGTCGACGAGTTCGGGCTCCAGCCCCTCGCTCACCTCGGCGTGGCCCCGGCCGGCCTCGGCGCGCCAGGCTTCGAAGGCCCACGCGGTGAGCGTGACGACCGCCAGGCCGAGCAGCCAGCCGCCCACCACGTCGCTGAACCAGTGCACACCCAGCGCGACGCGGGTGAAGCCCACCCCGAGCACCGACACGACCGCGACGCACCAGCACAGGGGCCGCCAGGCGCGCGGCGCCAAGGGCAGCAGGACCAGCAGCAGGACGGCGAACGACGTGGTGGCCGTCATCGCGTGACCCGACGGGAAGGAGAATCCGGGAGCGTGCGCCACCGGATCCTCCAGGGACGGCCTGGCCCGCTCGACGACCGTCTTGACCAGGAGCCCGATCAGCCCGCCGGCCACCGCCGTGACGGCGACCCAGGCGGCCAGCCGCCAGGCTCTGCGGTACAGCAGCCAGACGGTGAGCAGGGCGACGGCGGTGCGCAGGACGGCCGGGTCCCAGACCCAGTCCGACAGGAAGCGCAGGACGCCGGTCCATGCCGGGTGGGTCACGGCCGTGTGGTGCAGACGCTGAGCGGCGTCCGCGTCCAGGCGGCGCAGCGGCTCCCACTGGCCCTCGACGAGGATCAGCAGCAGCGCGAAAGGCACGGCGGCGACGGCGGCGACGACAGCCGCTCCGAGCAGCCGGGCGCCGAATCTGCGGTCGGCTGTCCGGCGGCGGTGGTCTTGAAGGCGCCGGATCGCGGCTCGCACAACCATGTCAGACTCCGGGATCAGGTTCGATCGGTTCGGACCGGTGCGCCCGCGCGGCTTCCAGCTGCGCGGCGAAGGCCAGTCCGAGGAAGAGGGCGATGGACGTCAGGTAGGCCCACAGCAGCAGCGACATGAAGGCGCTGAGCGGACCGTAGACCGTGTCGAAGGAGCCGCTGATCCCGAGGTAGAGGCTCAGCAGCCAGGTCAGCGCCGTCCAGAGCACCAGGTACACGGCGGCGCCGAAGGCCAGCCAGGTGTATCCGGGCTGTTTGCGGCGGGGCGAGCGACGGAAGATCACGCTGGCCGAGATCAGCGCGAGCAGCAGCCCGAAGGGCCAGCGCAGTATCTGCCAGGCCGTCTGCGCGCCGTCGCCGAGCCGGTAGACGCTCACCGCCGCGGAGGCCAGGTCACCGCCGGCCACCATGACGATGAACCCGAGACCGAGCGGCAGTCCGGCACTGACCGACATCACCAGGCCGCGCAGGTACTTCTGCCCGAAGGGCCGGTCGCGCTCGTTCCCGTAGATGCGGTTGGCGCCGCGCTCCACCTGGCACATCGCGGTGGTGGTGTTGACCAGGGAGAAGAGCAGACCGAACCAGAGCGCCACCTGCGCCCCGTCGCCCGCCGTGTGGCGGCTGCGCTGGAGCGCGTCGTCGACCACGTCGGCGCTGGGTCCCTCGGCCATCCGGTGGATCGTCAGTTCGGCGAGTCGGCCTATGTTCTCGGTGTGCAGCGTGGTGGAGAGCCCGACGAACGCGATGGCCAGCGGTATGACCGACAGGACCGTCTGCAGGGCGAGCGCACGGGAATGGGTGAAGCCGTCGGCGTACCGGAAACGGACGAAGGAGTCGCGCAGCAGGGCCCAGCGGCCGTAGCGGCGCAGCGACGCCAGCGCCTCGTCGGCGGACAGTTCGTCGCCGGTCATGTCGCGGGTCTCGGGGACCGTGGTGGCCGTACCCATGTCAGGCACCCCCGGCAGGCAGCAGCATGGTCAGCGCACCCGGCCTGACCTCCGCGGTGAGGCGCCGGCCCGGTGCGACCGGGTCGCCGTCCAGCTCCCGGGACTGCGCGGAGTCGAAGGCCAGTTCGGCCCGCCGGAACGTGAAGAACTCCACCGGCACGCCGCTCGTGTCGTCGCGCTGCGCCGTGACGGGGTCCGGAGCCGACGGGCGGGGCGTCCTGCCGCCGGAGCGCAGCAGCGTGGCGAGCGCGCGCATCCAGCCGCCGACGCCGCGCGGGTCGAGGATCAGCAGATCGAGCCGGCCGTCGTCGGGGCGGGCGGCCGGCAGGAGCGTCGTGCCGCCCTGCACGCTGCCGACGTTGCCGATGAGCACCATGCGGGCCGTGCGGCGCAGGGCGGGCGCGTCGTCGAGCCGGACGGTCAGCCGCATCCGCGGGGTGCGCAGTGCGCCGACGCCGGCCAGCACGTAGGCGGGCCAGCCCAGGACGGACTTGGCCCGGTCGTCGGTGTGCTCCATGATCGCGGCGTCGAGACCGGCTCCGGACATGGCGGCGAAGTGGGTGGCGGTGAGGCCGTCGCCCTCGACGCTGCCGAGGTCGATGCGGTGGGGGGCGCCGCGCAGGGCGGCGTCGAGCGCGTCGATGGGCGACAGCGGCAGGCCGAGGTTGCGGGCCAGCAGGTTGCCCGTGCCGCACGGGACCAGGGCCAGGGGTACGCCGCTGCCGGCCAGGGCGTCCGCGGCCGCCCGCAGGGTGCCGTCGCCGCCGCAGACCACGACCAGTTGGGCGCCGTCGCGGACCGCGCCGGCCGTCTGGCCCGTGCCCGGGTCCTCCGCGGTGGTCTCGATGAACACCGGTGCGCGGTGACCGTGCCGTTCCAGCACCGCGCGCAGCGTTTCGCAGTCGGCCTCGGTGGTCACGGTCGGGTTGAAGATCACCGCGGCGCGGCCCCGGACCGGTGCGTCCGGGCCGGCGCTCGCGCTCGACGGTGCGGGGCGTGTCGTGACGGGAGCGGTCACGGTCCCGTCGGTGAACAGGGCGCGGCCGACGATCAGCAGGGACAGGCTGCCGTTGGCCAGGCCGCCCATGACGTCGGTGGGATGGTGCATGCCCCGGTAGAGGCGGGCGACGGCCACCACCACGGGCACCAGGAGCAGCAGGCCTCCCACGATCCGCCGCCACGGTCCGCGCAGCCGGGTCAGCGTGAGCACGGCCAGGCCGCCGTAGAGCGCGGTGGCCGCCCCGGTGTGCCCGGACGTGTAGCTGGAGGTGGGCGGGGAGGCGTCGAGACGGTGCACATCGGGGCGGTGGCGGTCCACCGACTCGGTGATGACCAGGAACACCAGCGACTGGAGCGACACGGCGACGGCGAGGAAGGCGGCCTGACGCCACATCGGCAGACGGGGGATCAGGATCAGGCCCGCGCACACGAGAACGGTGACGGAGACCACCGTGAGGGTGTCGCCGGCCTCGGACCCCCAGTACGACAGGGAGGTGAGAGTGCTGGTCCGGGCGCGTTCGAAGCCCTCGTTGACGTCGTCCTCGGCCGTGATCGGCCAAGTGCCACGGGCGGGCCCGGTGATGAGCAGGCCGAATCCCACCATCAGCGCGCCCTGGCAGACCGTCAGCGCCGCGACGCGCGCGGCGGTTCGGCCGATGCCTCGGGGCAGCGCGGTCGAACGGCCGGTGTCGTTCGCTCCTGGTCTCTCACCGGGCAGTTCGGCCGGTCTTTCCGGTGCGGAGGTCGCCATGAGGTCTCCCAGGGGTCGTCGGGCTACGGCGGTGCCGGCCACGGGCGTTGAGGCCGATGCACCGCCGTCTGCCCCTGATGTCGCTGTGCAGACGTCCTGCCGGTGGGACGATTGATCAGCGTCGTGCGCCCGGCCGCGCTGGAACGCTTCGACGGTCGACGAGGAAGAAGCCGGCGGACTGCCCCGGCGCTGCTCGGGCGCTCGCGCGACAGGGCGTCTGCGTGCGGGCGTCGGGAGCGGGCGGGACACCGCCCGGTCCCCGGGAGTTCTCGGGAGCCTGCTGGACAGCGGGGTCCCGGACGCTCACATCAGCCGTGCGGGCGGCGGGTTGGGCGGGCCGCCTGCGGCCGGTGGCGCCCGGTCGTGCCGGCCGTCAGCAGGTCGTGGGTACCCGTCAGGGCGAGCAGATGCTTCGGCTGGTGGCGCAGGCCGGTGACGGTGAGGCGCCCGCCTCGGGCCTGCAGGCGCCGGCGGAGCAGCAGCAGGAGGTTCAGGCCGCTGGAGTCCATGAAGGACACACCTGAGAGATCTATCTCCAGCGTGGTGCAGTGCGCGGGGATGAGGGACGCGGCCTGCGCGAGTTGGGGGTGGGTCTGCAGGTCCATGTCTCCGGCCACGGTGATCACGGCACGGGTGGTGTGCTGCTGCGTAGTCACGGCGAGGATGTTCACGCTCCGCCCCTCTCGGGGTCAAAGCCCATCACGCCCTTGGACGGCGAGGGCGTCAAGCACGCGACGTGGGGGCGCGTGCAGCCGAGCAAGACCACCCGTGCCGCGTCCCGGTCACGGTGTGACCTTCGAGGGCGGCGCGGGGTCTCTTACCAGACCAGGCTGGTTGTCCTTGCAGCGTTGCACAGACCGCGGCGCTTCGACAGGCCGTCTCAGCAGCCGACCGCTGCGCGGTCTTCTGGGCCACGGCAGCGCTCGACCGTTGAAGCGTGGCGGCCGGCGGCGGCAGGAGGGGCCCGGGCCGGGCACGGTTCGGGCCCCTCGTCTGCGTACGCGTCCACCGGGGGAGTTGTGCACGCGCCACCGTGCTCAACGACGGCGGAGCAGAAAGGTCACACCACGTACCGCTCGCAGCGCACCGCTCACCGTTGGACAGGAGCCGGCCCGGGGCTCTGCGCCCACGCGCCTCAACCGGCGACGGGGGCGGCGAAGGCGGCCGGCATGTGGGTGCAGTTCCGTGCGGCGGCCGCGTTGGAGATGCGCATCCGGCGCAGCAGACCCCGGGTGAGTCGGGTTTCGACGGTCGTGTGCCAGATGAGACCTGGATGCCGGGAGCGAAGATGCGACAACGCCCTGGTGCCCAGCCCGCAGTCGCGGAACGGTTCGTCGAGGACGACGTCGAGGATCACGCCCTCGGCGCACTCGTCGCAGGCTCGATAGGTCACCCGCCCGACCACCTTGCGGATGTGGACGAGCAGCAGGCACTCCTCGTCCGCGCCCTCCGGAGCGGGCGAGGGCAGCAGCTCGACGTCGCGGTAGGCCAGTAGCCTTCGATGCCATCGGCCCCCTCGTCGTCCGCGGCGCCGATGCCTTCCCTCGGCCCGCCGCTGCGTGGCGCCGTCGTGTGCAGGCCGACCGTGTGCGTTGCTCATGGCGTACATCTGGTTTCCCGGCATGCCGCCACGGGTCCCCCGATTTCCGGTCCTCATGTCAGGGCGCCCGAGAACGGGTGACTTCGCGTGCACGAGGGCCGTGCGCGGGCTGCCCCGCCGGGGCGGCGGTGGGGGATGCGGGACGTGGCGCTCGAACAGGGCCAGCCATGACAAGCTGTGCTCTCCACCGTCCACTGCCAGGAGGTCACCATGGCTGCAGAGTCTCCGTCGTCCGAAGGTTCGGAGCCGATCGAGGGCGAGGGCCGTCCCCTGTCACCCGACGACGACGGCCAGTACGACCTGAAGCGCAAGTTCCGTGAGGCGCTGGCGCGCAAGCGTGGTGCACAGGCGGACGCGGCCGACCTCGCCGCGAACACCGACACGTCCAAGGTGCACGGCACGCACGGACCGGCCGCGAGTCAGCGGTCGTTCCGTCGAAAGAGCGGCGGCTGAGTTCTCGGCGGTCTCCCGTCGGGAGGCCGCGGGCTCGGGCGACGACCGCGAGGACCGGGGACCGAACTCCCAGGCCTGGGCCGTTCACGCGTGAACCTGCCCGCTCCGGCGTCGAGCACGGTGCCGGACCGGGCCGCTCTAGGAGAGACCGCCCGAGCGGAAGCCGTCCCTGGGAAGGTCTCCGTCCCCGGGCGCCCTCGCGTCCCCCCTGGAGTCGGACGTGGCGTCCAAGGGCAGGAGCTGAGGGCGTTTGGCGGTGCGGCCGTCGCCGGAGGACCGACCGCGCAGCCGGCGGCCCAGCCAGGGACCGAGGTGTGCGGCCGCCCAGCGCAGTTCTGCTCCTGCGGCTTGCCGGCGAGAGGGAACCCTCTGCGGTGGGAGGGGGATCGCCCAGGCGTCGTCGCTTCCGGGCAGGTGGACGGCTTGGGCGAGGGCCGCGGCGATCCGTGCGTGACCGAGGGGACTTGCGTGGAGCCGGTCTGCGGTCCACAGCCGTGGATCGGTGGTGACGGCCTGTCGGCCGGTTTCGGCGACCGCGACCCCGTGACGGGCGGCTGCGGCGCGGATGCGGTCGTTGAGCTCGAACACGCGGGACCTGATGGGCCGGGCGAGGGGCGCGATCTTTCCGACGTCGGGGAAGGTCAGGGTCACCACCTGGGCTCCGGCGCCGGTGAGCGCGGCGAACATCTCCTCCAGGTGCCCGGCCGCCTCCGCGGCGTCGTACCGGGGGCGCAGCAGGTCGTTGACCCCGGCGACGACGGTGGCCAGGTCGGGGCGCAGGGCCAGCGCGGGTCCCAGTTGTTCCGCGCGGATCTGACCGGCGGTATGTCCGCGCACGGCCAGATTGGCATACCGGAGGCCGGGGTTGACGGCTGCGAGGTGCTCGGCGAACCGGTCGGCGAAGCCGCGGAGGCCGACGCTGTCGTCCCCGTCGCCCAGTCCTTCGGTCTGGCTGTCGCCCAGGGCCACGTAACGCAGGTAGTCACCGCTCGGCATGAGTCCTCCGTCTTTCCCCGGGCTCGCCGCCCTCATCGGCCACGGCATCCTAGTCAAGGATATGACTATTCCCCGCCGTGAGTATCAGGAGCGTGGTTCGAGGCTCCGCGAGCGCACGCCCCGCCGACGGCTCGCCGGCCCGCTGTCCGGCCGACTGGCGGATCAATTGGGCGGAAGAGCCAGATGGCCCCTTGCTAGGGTGCGCCTGTGCCATCGCCAACGATCAAGCAGTTCCAAGTCACCTTCGACTGCGCGGAACCCGAACGCGTCGCTCGCTTCTGGTGCGAGGTGCTGGGATACGTCGTCTCGCCGCCACCGGCGGGTTTCGCCACCTGGGACGAGTTCGACCGCTCCCGGCCCCCCGAGGAACAGGGTTCGTGGTTCGCGTGCGGTGATCCCTCAGGTGTCGGTCCGCGACTGTTCTTCCAGCGTGTTCCCGAAGAGAAGGTCGTCAAGAACCGGGTGCACCTGTGCGTGCGGGTCGGCACCGGGCTCGTGGGCGAAGAGCGTCTGGCCGCGCTCGAAGCCGAGTGCGCACGACTGATCCCGCTCGGCGCGGTGCGCGTGCGGCTTCTGTATGACGGCACGGATTCCTGCATCGTGATGCAGGACATCGAGGGCAACGAATTCTGTCTCGACTGAGCGCCCTGGCCGGCGCCTGTCACTGTCCGGCAGCGGTACGCGCGGCGAGGTCGTCGTCGGTGATGGGGCGGATCACCCGGCACGGTGTTCCGAGTGCGACGCTCATCGGCGGGATGCTGCGGCTGACGACGCTGCCCGCGCCGATGACCGACCCGTACCCGATGCGGACGCCGGGGAGGACCACCGCGTTGCTGCCGATCCACACCTTGTCCTCGATGACGATCGGTTCGGAGAAACGCCCGAAGTCCGCGCGTCGCGCCGGGTGCACGGGATGCCCCGTGGTGGTCAGTGTCACGCTGGGAGCGATCATGACACCGTTGCCTATGCGGATGTCCACGTCGTCGACGAACGTCAGGTTCACGTTGCCGAAGAAGTCGTCACCGATGTGGACGTTGCTGCCGAACCCGGCGTGGAAGGGCGGCAGCAGCACGGTCCGTTCACCGATCGACCCGAAGATCGCCACGAGCAGCGATCGACGCTTCTCCGGTTGGCTCGGAGGGGTGTGGTTGTACTCGAAGATCTGCTCCGTGCGGCGGCGAGGGGCCTGGAAAGCCGCTTCCGACTCGGTGTAGACGAGCCCGTCGGCGATCCGAGCCAGGACCTCCTCCTGGTGAGGATCTTTTCCCTCGTGGGTGTCCGTCACCGTGCGACGCTCCGTTCGTCGAACTCCTCGGGCGCGGGCCCGACACGGCCCGGTCCGACCGCGCCAAGAGCCTACGTGCACGGAGAAGGTCCCGCCCCGTCATTTCGGATCGCGGTGGGTGGGGCCCGCGCGCCCCAGCCGGCGAGGCGCGGTGGGACGGACCGCGGCCGTGGCGTGCTCACCCTGGCGGAGAGGGCGCCTTCCGCCAGGGCGAGCCCGACCGATACGGCCTGTCGGCCGTCCTCCGCCACAGCGCATCCGGTCGGCCCCGGGGTCAACGGGGCCGACCGTCAGCGGGTGGCCGGGCGGGTCAGCGGGTGAGGGTGGTGCGGTGTTCCTTGAGCGACGCGCAGTTGGAACCGGTCACCTGCACGGCGGTGTTGGCGATGGAGCCGCCCCAGTCGACGCAGTGGCCCTTGCCGGACACGTACGTCGGGCCCGCGTACGAGGTGTAGCGACCGAAGTCGTCGTCGCCCTTGTCGGTGTCGGGGACGTAGATCCACGCGGACAGGTCCACGGCGGTGCCGGGGCTGTTGCGGATGGTGACGACACAGTTGTTGCCGTTGGCGGCGTTGTAGGTCAGGTAGACCGTGCCCAGCGAGCCGACGGCAGCGGAGTTCACGGTCTTGTAGCTGCTCCCGCAGACCTTCTGCGGGGTGGTGTTCGGTGTGGCGGAGGCGGGTGCCGCCAGGGCGGTGGCGGTCCCCATCGCCAGTGCGGCCAGAGCGGCGGCGCCCAGCATGGAATGAGTGAAGCGCATATTTCCCCCTTGTGTGCTTAGGAGCTGGTTACTCCTGCCTTATATGACAGACCGAGGCTTCGTATGGTTGTGCCGTGGTTACTGGTCTTTCCGGCCATAAGTGACGGACGGATTGGCTGAGTTGGAACGCAACCGGAGAGCCATGAGCGACGCGTGCCAGGTCGGGGCCGTGGCGCGGGCGGGCAGGATGCACTCGCGATGCGTGGAGCCGCGCTCCCGGACGATGCGCCGCGCACGGGAAAGGGCGCATGGCGGCCGCTGACGCTCCTCGGCCCGACGGACGGAGAAGGGGGAGTCGGGGGGAGTCGGGGGAGTCGGGAGCGCCCTGTGCCGGCGCCTTCACACGAAGTGCTTCTCGTGCGCGGCAGGGGCTGTGCCGTGGGAGCGGTCGGGCCGGTGGGCGATGACTCAAGAGCACCGCGGCGTGCCGTCCGTCGTTGAGGCGAGACCTCCTTCGAGGAGGCCCGATCAGACCGCCGCGCGGTGTCGTCGGCGGGTCGTCAGTCGAGGCAGAATTCGTTGCCCTCGACGTCCTGCATCACGATGCAGGACTCGTTGTCCTCGTCGGCGGGGAGAAGCCGTACACGTGTCGCGCCGAGCGCGACCAGCCGTGCGCACTCGGCTTCCAGCGTGGCCAGGCGTTCCTCGCCCACGAGTCCGATGCCGGCCCGGACGTCCAGATGCACCCGGTTCTTGACGGTCTTGCCTTCGGGAACGCGCTGGAAGTACAGTCGCGGGCCCGCTCCCGAGGGGTCGACGCATGCGGACCAGGAGCCCTGTTCCTCGGACGGCAGCGAACCATGGAAGGCGTCCCAGGTGGCGAACCCCTCCGGCGGCGGTGCAACGTACCCCAGCACCTCGCACCAGAAGCGAGCGACGCGTTCGGGTTCCGCGCAGTCGAAGGTGACCTGGAACTGCTTGATCGTCGCCATCGGATCACCCTAACAGGGAGGCATGCTCGCCCAACTCCCGTCGTCGGCAGGCATGGTGGCGACGGGAGTCGGCCTCACGGTCGGGCAGTATGACGTCGTGGCTCGCGACTTCGACATCCAGGACGCCTGCGCAGACCGGATACGTACCCGGCTGCCGGCGGCCGGCGCCGCGGCGGCGACTCTCGCCGCCGGGCTGGGACTGAGGGCTGTGACGGCGGGGAGCGTGGCCAAGTACAGGGGAGACGCCCTGTACACGCTCCTGGTCCTCACGCTCGTCGTCATGGCGGCGCCGCGCGTCACGCCGCCGATCGCCGCCGGCGGCGCGCTCGCCGTCAGCTGGGCCGTCGAGTTCCTGCAGCTCACCCGGATCCCGGCCGACCTGTCCCAGCGCAGTGACGTCGCCCGCCTGGTGCTCGGTTCGACCTTCAACGCGCCCGACCTGTTCTGGTACGTCGTCGGCGCGGCCGTGGGCTGGCTCGTCCACACCGCAGCCGTTGCCTCCCCTCGCGCCGGACGGGACCCTGACCGAGAGGGCGGGCGCGAGCCAGGTGCGCTGGATTGAGACCGAGTCGCAGGGGCACACGCACCACACTGTCCTGGACATCTCGCCGCCGAGGCGAGAGCAGGCGGACAAGAGGGGGATACGAGTGCGCAGGGCCGAGCGATCGAAGGCCGCGTCGAACCCGCAACCGGCGGAGCGCGACGGCGTTCGGACGCCGCCCCTGCGGCCCGACGGCTACGATCCGGCCCAGTACGCCGCCTGCGTGGTGCGCAGCGCGAGCGAGGCCGCAGTGTCGCCGCTGCTCGTGATGACCGTGCTCCACAACGAGGCGTACAAGCCGCACCATCCGTTGCTGGAGCGGCTGTGGCAGTGGTGGAAGCCGGGGGCGTCCTTCGGGGTCGTCAACATGCACCGAGCGACGTTCGAGGACGTTCGGCGTACGCACGGCCTGCCGCAGCGCTGGCAGGACCTGCGCGACGATCCGGCCTTCGCCGTCCACGCGGCGGCCCTGCACCTGCGGGACCTCGACCGCAGCCTTCCGCGGCGGCACGTACGCCGTTACACCCGCGACGAACTCCTCGCGCTGGGCTACAACGCGGGCGAACGCAACATGCGAGCCTTCGCCCGGGGCGTCCCGCCGGGCCCCATGGCACAGTCGTACCTGCGTCGCTTCCGCGCCCACCGGAGCCGGGCCGCCGAGGTCCTGGCGGAACACGGCGGCCAGGCGCCGCGCTAGCGTACGGCTCCGGGCCCGTCGTCAGACGAGCTGCCGCAGGTCCCCGGCGTCCCGGGCCCGTCCTGCGGCCTGCGCCCTTTCCGCGGTTTCGCCGAGCCGCCGAACGCCCGTGGCGCGTGTCAACAGGCACCCCACGGGTACTCCGCGCCCATCACTGTCGACCGCACGGAGGAGAGCCATGACGGAGAAGAGCGACACCGAGAAGAGCGACACCGAGAAGGGCAACCGCTTCTGCAAGGCGTGCGGCAGGCCGGCCGAGGACGGAAAGCTGTGCGGCCACTGCGGCGCCGTCCTGGACCTCCCGGACGACGCCGGGCTCGTCGAAGACCAGGGCGCCGCAGTACGACGAGACTTCGAAGAACGCACCGGCCGGCGCGAGTGAGGCCTGCGCGAGACGGCGGGGCGGAATCCCCCGCCGGATACCGCGCTTAACGACGTCCGCGGGGGTACACGGTCGCCATGGCACCGAAGACTGATCACCCCATTTCCTCGCGGGCCGTGCGGCAGCTGCGCCGGGTCCGTTCCTTCTACGCGGCAGGAGTCGTGTTGTGGACGGCCGCAGCGGCCTGGACAGGATGGGCCCATCCCGCAAGCCGGCAGATGTGGGTCTCCGTACTTCTCCTGGTGGTCTTCACCGGCCTGCTGCTCACGGCCTCCCTGTGGCTGCGACGCCTCCAGCCCGCCACAGCGCACAGGCCGGCGCGTCATGCCGCACCGCGACAGGCGGTCGCCGCACGCCACGCGAACGCCTGAGCCCGAGAGCCCGAGCGGCGGTGGGGCGGTGGGCAATCGGCGTCGCACCGACGTTATCTGAGGCTGTGTCAGGGCAGCAGAGGGTGCATGAATCGTGAAGCGGTCATGGAATCCGCCTCCGGGGGCGGCGGCAGTGCGGTCCTGATTCCCGTCATGTGCGCCATGCTGATCATGGGACTGGTTCAGGTCATACGTCCGCAACTGCTCTGGAAGGTGAACAGGAACCTCCAGCGGGGTTGGGTGAAGGACCCGGACGCGACCGAGCCCACCGGCAAGGGATACGCCATGCAACGCGTGACGGGGGTGCTCTTCCTGGCGGTCGCCACCTGGATGCTGGTACAGCACATCTGACGGCGGGCCACGCCGCGGTGATCGACCGAGCGGGCAGGGCTCGTCGCACGCCTGGGGCGGGCCCGGCCGTCCGGTCCCCGGCGCGGTTCACCGGGCAGCGCCTTCGCGAGAGGCCCCGACGAGTGAACGCAGCACGGGCACAGAGGGGCCGGCCGCGGCGAGACCGGCCAGTACCGCGCCCGCCGCAGACACGCCGGTGAGCGCGGTCAGAGCCCCCGTGATCAGCCCGATGACGAGCGCGGTGAGCAGGACGACGGCGGTGTGCAGGGAAAGGAACGGGGGCTCGGGCGGAGGGCCGGGGTTCACCGGCGGGTTCGGGTCCATGCCTTTGACCGTGCCCGCGCAACCGGTGCTGACCTGCATGGATCGAACAGTCCGGGCCTGACTTGACCAGGACTCGCACAGTGCTGAACACCTCTGGTCGACTTGTCCCGTGTTCAGTGATGTTCAGCCAAGTCCGGTGCCGTCGGCCGTCTCCCGCTCTAGCCTGCTGGCACGGGGCGAGCGGGGGCGGCATGGCACAGGACACGGGGCAGATCACCTATGAGGAGCGGCTTCAGCAGTTGGGGCAAGGGCTCACCCAGTTGCGCTCGGAGCGCGGCGCTCCGTCCTTCGACCGTATTCGCGCCCGCGGGCTGAAGGTCCTGCAGGACGCCGCTCCCACCAGCGCCTGCTCGAAGGGGACCATGAGCAAGGTCTTCGCCGGCGAGCAGTTCATCTCCTTGGACAAGCTGATCTGGCTGGTGCGGGCCCTGATGGCCTGGGACGAGTACGGCGACGAATGCGTCCCACCCGATCGCCGATCCGTGGCGCTGACGCCGTGGCGCAGCCGTTGGCAGACGCTCAACGCTCTGCGCACCGGCGCGCGCCGCCGACCGCCGAGCCCTGCCCACCCGCGGACCCGCGAGCCGGAACCGCCCGCAGGGACACCCTCGGCTCCAGCCCCGCCACCGCTTGCCCTCCCCGGGCCACGCGCCTCGACCGGCCCGCACGTGCGCTTCACGTTGGCCGGCCACACCGGGCCCGTCATGTCGGTGGCGTTCTCCCCGGACGGCCGACTCCTCGCCACCGCCGGCGACGACAGAACCGTGCGGCTGTGGGATCCGGCCACCAGCACCCCGATCGGCGACCCCCTCACCGGTCACGACGGACCCGTCACGTCACTGGTGTTCTCGCCGGACGGCCGCCTTCTCGCCACCGGAACCTCGGGGATCGTGCGGTTGTGGGACCCGGTCACCCGTTCCCCGGTCGGCGACCGGCTCACCGGACACGCGGGAGCGCTCTACTCGGTGGTCTTCTCTCCGGACGGCCGTCTCCTCGCCACCAGTGGCAAGGACGGGACCGTGCAGGTGTGGGATCCCCTCACCAGCGCCCCGGTGGGCGACCGGCTCACCGCTCATGCCGGAGCCCTCTATGCGGTGGCGTTCTCCCCGGACGGTCGACTCCTGGCGGCCACAGGCAGGGACACCACTGTGCGCGTATGGGACGTCACCGACCGCGTCCCGTTCGGCAAGCCCCTGAGGGGTCACGCCGGGCCCGTCACGTCGGTGGCGTTCTCGCCGGACGGCCGCTTCCTCGCCACTGCCAGCAACGACGGAACCGTACGGCTGTGGGACCCCTGGGACGTCGGTGCCCGCACGCCGGTCGGCGCCCCCCTCACCGGCCACGCCGGGTCCGTCTACTCGGTCGTCTTCTCCCCGGACGGCCGCGTCCTCGCCACCAGCGGGAGGGACGGGACCGTCCGGTTATGGGATCCCGTCGCCCGCACCCCGGTGGGCGGTCCCCTCACCGGCCACGAGGGACGTGTCTGGTCGGTGAGGTTCTCTCCGGACAGTCGTCTCCTCGCCACCGCGGGCGAGGACAAGACCGTGCGGCTCTGGGAGCGGCCGACCGGCGCCCCTCCGCGCCGGGAACCGGATGCGCTCCCGCTCGCGGCTCGCGCGGTGCTCCACGGCATGCACCGCGCCCAGCCCCTGCAACTGGGACGTCTGCAGGACTCCGGCTCGGTCCACGCCATGGTGTTCCGTCCTGACGGCCGCCTCCTCGCGACCGTCGGGCACGACGGGACGGTGCGGTTGTGGGACCCCGTCACCCGCGCCGCGATCGGCGGTCCCCTCACCGGCCACGACCGGCCCGTCACATCGGTGGTCTTCTCCCCGGACGGCCGGCTCCTCGCCGCTGTGGGGCACGACGGGACGGTGCGGTCGTGGGACCCCGTCACCCGCGCCCCGACCGGCGACGTCTTCACCGGCCGGGAGGGACCTCTACGGACCGTGACGTTCTCTCCGAACGGCAGCCTCCTTGCCGCCGTCGGCATCGACGGGACCCTGCGGCTACGGGACACAGCCACACCCGCCTCCATCGCCGATCGGCTCACCGCCCACGACCGGCCCGTCACGTCGGTGGCCTTCTCCCAGGACGGCCTAATCCTCGCCACCGCCGGCGACAACGGGGACCTGCGGTTGTGGGACCCCGCCACCCGCACCCAGATCGGTGCCCCCCTCCGCACACCGATCGAAGGCGTCCCCGACCCCGGCCGTCCAGTACGGGTGTGGGCGCTGGTGTCAGCGCCGGACGGCCGCCTTCTCGCCACCTCGGACCACGACGGGAGAGTGCGGCTGTGGGACGTGGCGGCCCCCGCCCCGACGGCTGCGCCCCTGGCCGGCCATGACGTGGCTGTCCGCTCCGTGGCGTTCTCCCCCGACGGCCGTCTGCTCGCCACCGCCGGTCGTGACGGGACCGTTCGGTTGTGGGACCCCGTCACCCGCACCCCCGTCGGTGACCCCCTCACCGACGGCGAAGAGAGCGTCGTCGCGATGGCGTTCTCCCCGGATTCCTCGGTGCTCGCCCTGGCGACAGGGCGCCAGGTCACGCTGTACGCCTGAGGCGTCGGCGGACGGACGCCGGGCCCGCGGGCCGGACCGAGCACCTGGTGGCGGCCCGACGTGCCGCCGCAACCCGGCGGCTCGGTCGTCCACTTCCCGTCGCGTATGCGCGTGCGGGCCCGTTCGACCCGTTGTGTGAAGAGGCGTTTTATGGCCTCTCTCCGTCGCCGATACGGTCCTGCTTCATGGAGTGGAACGGGAACTTTTCGACGGCCGAGGAACTCATGGTCGCCCTGCGCGCCGGTGAGTTGACCTCGGCGGAACTGACCGACCAGGCGATCAGCCGTATCGAGCGGGACGACCCGGCGATCAACGCGATCTGTGTGCGGGACTTCGACCGTGCCCGCGCCGCCGCGCGCGCCGCCGACCAGGCGCGCGCCCGCGGTGAGGACCGGCCGCTGCTCGGCATTCCGGTGACGGTCAAGGAGTCCTACGACATGGCCGGACTGCCCACGACCTGGGGCATGCCGGAGCACCGCAACCATGTGCCGGCCGAGGACGCGGTGCAGGTGTCGCGGCTCAAGGCCGCGGGCGCGGTGGTGCTCGGCAAGACCAACGTCCCCCTGGCGCTGCAGGATGTGCAGACCTTCAACGAGATCTACGGCACCACCCACAACCCCTGGGATCACGGCCGCACGGCGGGCGGATCCTCCGGCGGATCGGCTGCGGCCCTGGCCTGCGGGTTCGGCGCGCTGTCCATCGGCTCCGACATCGGCGGCTCGTTGCGCACGCCCGCGCATTTCTGTGGTGTGTACGCGCACAAGCCGACGGTCGGCCTGGCGGCGGCCCGCGGGATGGTCCCGCCGGCCACCCCGGCGTGGCCGCTGGAACCGGACCTCGCCGTCGTCGGGCCGATGGCGCGCACCGCCCGCGACCTCGCGCTGCTGCTCGACGTCATGGCCGGACCGGATCCGCTGACGCACGGTGTGGCCTACGACCTGAGGCTGCCGCCCCCGCGCCATGACCGGCTCCGCGACTTCCGGGTCCTGGTCCTCGACGAACATCCCCTCATTCCGACCGGGTCCGCCGTACGGGCGGGCGTGAACCGGGTGGCCGACGCCCTCGTCGACGGCGGAGCCCGCGTCGAACGGCACAGTCCGCTGCTGCCCGACCTGACCGAAGCCGCGCTGCTCTACACGCAGTTGCTGTTCTCGGCGTCCGCCGCGCGGTTCCCGGCCGAGACGTACGAGCAGCTGCGGGCCCTTGCCGCCGGACTGAGCGAGGACGACCGGAGTGTGGACGCGGCACGGCTGCGCGGCGTGGTGCTGAGCCACCGCGACTGGATCGAGGTGAACAACGGTCGCGAGCGCCACCGGCACGGCTGGCGGCAGCTCTTCGCCGCCTTCGACGCCGTGGTGTGTCCCGTCACGCCCACTCCCGCGTTCCCGCACGACCACCACCCCGACCTGAGGGAACGCCGGATCGACATCGACGGCGTCGAGCACCCCTACCTCGACCAGCTCGTCTGGGCCGGTCTGGCCACAATGCCGGGTCTGCCCGCCACCGCGATACCAGCCGGCCGGACCGCCGGGGGCCTGCCGGTGGGAGTGCAGCTGGTCGGTCCGATGTTCGAGGACCGCACCCCGCTGCTGCTGGCCGAGCTGCTGGAGCAGAAGCTCGGCGGCTTCCAGCCACCGACGTAGTCCCCTGAACCGTGATTCCGTGTCGTTTCCCTCGACGGGTGCGGTCGGTCAGTCGGGTGTCTCGGCCGAGTCGGCTGGTGCGGCCCCGTTGGCCGGCGCCGACCGCACGATGGCGTCGTTGGCTGCGGCCCAGCTGGCCAGCAGGTTCAGGGCGTCCTGCGTGGGCGAGGCCGGTTCGGCGGTGTAGGTGAGGAGGAACTGGCTGGGGCCGTTGCCGAGGGGGAACGTCTCGAAGGGCAGGTCGAGGTCGCCGACGACCGGATGATGGAGGAGCTTCACGCCGGTGGTGTGCATGCGGACGTTGTGTGCCGCCCAGCGGCGGCGGAACTCCTCGCTCCGGGTGGACAGTTCACCGATCAGGTCGGAGAGCCGACGGTCGTACAGGTCGCGGCCGGCCTCGGCGCGCAGCATGGCGACCGCGTCGCCTGCGACTTCGTCCCAGTGGCGGAAGAACTCGCTCGCCTGCGGGCTGAGGAAGACGAACCTGGCGTTGTTCGGCGGCCGTGCCGGGTCGGCGTAGACGGGGGCGAAGAGGGCGCGCCCGAGGTGGTTGGCGGCCAGGATGTCCCCGCGTCCGTTGAGGACGAACGCGGGTGTGCCGGCCATCGAGTCGAGGACGCGCTGCACCGTGGGCCGCACCCGCTGCTGGGCCCGGCGGCGGCGTGGCGGGCGGGTGGTGCCGGCGCCGCGCAGAAGGTCGAGCAGGTGGGCGCGCTCGGCCTCGTCGAGCTGAAGCGCCTGTGCGATCCCTTCGATGACGCTCTCGGAGACGCCGGTGGCGTTGCCGCGCTCCAGCCGGGTGTAGTACTCGCTGGAGATGCCCGCGAGGAGGGCGACCTCCTCGCGGCGCAGGCCGGTGACCCGCCGGCGCTCTCCGCCGTATGCGGGCAGCCCGGCCTGCTCGGGGGTGATCCGGCCCCGCCGCGTGCCCAGGAATTCACGGATCTCCGCGCGGAAATCCTCACGGATGTCGCGGTTGTCAGCCTGTGGGCCGTTTCTGCCTGCCATGCGCCTCACTCTACGAGCGCTGCCGTCGGCTTGGGGGTCCCTGTCAGTGACCCCCTCAAGAGGGACTCCCACGCTCCCGCGACAGCGGGTTCTGTTGGTGGTGCACCGTCCACGGCGGTGTGCACGGCCCGGACCGGGCGGCGCCCGAGCCCCCGGTCTCGCGACTCGACTCCGTGCGGTGCTTTCGGCGCCGCATGCAGCACCTCCCGCACACCAGGCGCCCCAACGCGCCACCCGAAAGGAACTCCCATGCGCAAGGTCATTCTCGTCACCGGCGCCGGACGCGGTCTGGGAACGGACATCGCCCGCGAGGCCCTCGCCGCCGGCCACCAGGTCGTCGCCACCGGTCGCCGCCCCGAAGACGTCGAGAAGACGCTCGGCGGGCCGCAGGACAACCTGCTGGTGGCGAAGCTGGACGTCACCAGCCTGGAGGATGCCGAGGCCGCCGCGCAGGCCGCCGTCGAGCGCTTCGGCCGCATCGACGTCCTGGTCAACAACGCCGGGAACCTCTTCACCGGCTACTTCGAGGAGATCTCGCCCGCGCAGATGCGCCGGCAGTTCGAGACGAACCTCTTCGGCCCGATGAACGTCACCCGCGCCGTCCTGCCGATCATGCGCAAGCAGCGCGCCGGTCACGTCATCACCATCACGTCGACCGCCGGGCTGGTCGGCATGGAGTTCACCTCCGCCTACGCCGCCTCGAAGTTCGCCGAAGAGGGCTGGATGGAGTCCCTGCGCTATGACGTCGAGCCGTACAACATCCACACCACCGTGGTGGAGCCCGGCTACTTCCGCACCGAACTCCTCGTGGACGGCTCCACCGTCTGGCCCGAGCTGTCCATCGACGACTACGCCCCCCGCACCGCCCCGACGATCGAGGGCATGAAGAGCATGAACGGCAAGCAGCCCGGCGACCCCGCCAAGCTCGCCCGCGCCCTGCTCGCCATCGCCGGCCAGGACAAGCCCCTGCGACGCTTCGTCGCCGGCGCGGACGCCATCGAGGCCGCCGAGGCCAAGGCGCGGGAACTCCTGGCCCAGGCCGAAGCCTCCCGCGAGCCGGGCGGCGCGCTGGCCCACGATGACGCCCAGGCCTGAGCCACGCACCCCGGCGCGCCCGCGGCAGGCGCACCGCCCGTGCCATGAGCACCGTGGCACGGTCCGAGGTAGAGGCACGGGGCCGCAGGACGCCGCCCGGAACCCGGCCCTCGTCCTGGAGCCGGCTGCCCACGAGGACTGACCCGGCACCGTCGCGGGCCTCCGCCGCCTTTCCGACCGCGCAGCGGCGGAGTGCGCCCTCAGCAGCCGTCCCGCCAGCCACCCGAAGCGGCGCCTGCCCCGACGGCACAGAACCGGGGCCTCACGCGCCCTGCACACCGACCAGGCCTGACGGCCGTCACGACAAGGAGAACCTCATGAAGCACGTATCCCTGGGCGGGCTCGATGTCTCCCGCATCGGCCTGGGCGCCATGACCATGGCCGGCACCTACACCACCGGCGGTGGACTCGACGACGCCGAGTCCATCCGCACCGTCCACCGGGCCCTGGACCTCGGGGTCACCCACATCGACACCGCCGAGATCTACGGCCCCTTCCACAGCGAGGAAATCGTCGGCAGGGCCATCAAGGGCCGCCGCGACGACGTCGTCATCGCGACGAAGTTCGGCCTCCTCTCCCACGCCGGCGACGGCCCCGGCGTCATCGACAGCAGCCCCGCCAACGTGAAGACCGCCGTCGAAGGCTCCCTCAAGCGGCTCGGCACCGACCACATCGACCTCTACTACCAGCACCGCGTCGACCCGGACACGCCCATCGAGGAGACCGTCGGCGCCCTGGCCGAACTGGTCGCCGAAGGCAAGGTGCGCCACATCGGACTCTCCGAGGCCGGCCCCGCCACGATCCGCCGGGCCCACGCCGTGCATCCGGTGGCCGCCCTGCAGACCGAATACTCGCTGTGGACCCGCGACGTCGAGGCCGAGATCCTCCCGCTGCTGCGCGAGCTCGGCATCGGATTCGTGCCCTACTCGCCCCTCGGCCACGGGCTGCTGACCGGACAGATCCGCACCGTCGACGACTTCGCCGACGACGACTGGCGCAAGACCAACCCGCGCTTCACCGGCGAGAACTTCCAGCGCAACCTGGCGATCGTCGACGAGGTGCGGGCCATCGGCGCCGAGATCGGAGCAACCCCGGCCCAGACCGCACTGGCCTGGCTGCTGACCCGCGGCGACGACATCGCCCCCATCCCCGGCACCCGCCGCGTCACCCGCGTCGAGGAGAACACCGCCGCCGACGCCGTCGAACTCACCGCCGCCCAGCTCGACCGCCTCAACAACCTCACACCCGCCGCCGGCGAACGCCACGACGAGGCCAACATGGCCAGCATCGACCGCTGACGCCGTCGCCGCCGAGTCCGGGTCAGCCCACGCTCCCGGACTTCGTGAACGACTGACGTTCCGGCGAACCTCTCGCCCCGTCACACGCGACCGAGCCGGATTCATCGACCCAGTTCACTGATCACCGAAAAAGGTTCCTCATCATGTCCAAGGTCTCGGTGATCGACGCTCAGGACGGCCGCGCCGGTCCTGAGCGCCAATCTGCGGCAGACCCGGTCGTGCGACTCCTGACCGCCGATCGTCCACATCCCGTTCTGCCTCTTCCTTCCGGGCGCTTGAGGCCCCGGCCGGGGAACCTACGAGTGTTCGCCGAGTTGGAGGATGCCGGCGAGCGAGAAGCACGACGCGCCCGCGAGTGTGCCCCAGTTGGCGATGTCGGCGTTGACGAGGCTGCCGGTGGCGGGGCGGGTGTAGGCGGCGAGCGCCGAGACCATGAACAGCACGGACCCGAGCTGGTTGACGGCGACGATCCACCAGCCGAGGCTGCGCGGCCGGACGTGGAACCGTCCGTGGCAGACCTCGGCGAAGGCCAGGTGACCGGAGAGGAGAAAGAGGATGCAGCCGACGACGTCGGGCGTCCAGATCAGCCTGTTGACCTGCTGCACGCTCAGGCCCCGCAGGAAGGAGTCCAACAGGTCGACGGCGAAGACCAGCGTGCCCGTGAAAAGGACGAACGTGCCGAGCCAGTCCACCCGCGCAGGCTCGTAACTCCACCATCGCCAGCGTCGGGTGACCAGCCGTCCCTCGCCGCCGGCGATGTGGCGGGGCGCGTTGATCACCTGGAGCAGCGAGACGTATCCGCCGGTGGTGAAGAACAGCCCGCCCGCGAAGTAGATCGAGGCGCACTCGGTGGCGTCGCCCGAGCCGAACTGGGCCTCGGCCGCGCCGGCGGCGAAGAGGGCCCCGCCGATGACGAAGGCGATCGCGGCGACGGCGTTGAGCCGGCGCAGCCGGGCGAGGGAGACGGCGTCGGCCCGCACAGGGTGAGCGGCCGCCGCGTTGAGGGGGCGGACGGCGAGCACCCCACGCCGCCGGGCGAGCCGGGACTCCCACACCGCCGTGCCGCCGTCGGGAAGGTGCCAGGTGAGCCGGGTGGTGAACGGTCCCGCGCCCTCGGCGCGCTGCGAAGGTTGCCCCACGGGCCGACCCTAGAACCTCGGGCCGCACCCAGGACGGGCGAAACGCCGTCCAGGCCCTCGCCCCTCCTGCACCACTCACCCGCACCGGGTGGAACAGTTGGGAGAACCATCGCCGGGCCATGCGCGTGGCGGGCTCGGGCGGCGCCCTTCAGGCGTCCGCGATCCAGCTGCCGTGGAATCCGCCCGATGCCCGAGGTGCCGCCGGTGATCGGGATCGTGTTGCCGGTCGTCTTCATGGGGATCTCGCTCCTTCGTTGCGGCGGGTCGGTGAGCGCCCGCGGATTTCGACCGTGGCGCGGCGTACGCGAGGGCGGGAGAGGAAGGCTCATCCATGGATCGGCGGTCTCTGCGTAATGAAGTGGCCCCAGGACGCGGTGAATCGCCGGGCCTGACCGCACAGTGCACGGCGTGCGCCCGTAGTTCGGCGGCGTCGCCGTCCGGGAGACGTTGCCCTGCGGGCGAGGCAATATCTGCACCCGCGAAGTGAGAATTAGGCCGACCGTGTGATGAGAGTTTTTGCCACGGTGAGCAGGGCGGAATTCGGTGACGAGCGCAGGCCGTTCCGGCGTGCTACTGTCGTTACAAGTTGCAGTTGTGGTTCCCGAAACTCCAAGTGCCTCCACCAGGCTTACGCCGGTGGGAGCGCTTTTGTATTTCCGGTCATTTCCGGCGGGGTAATCATCGCGGCGACACGGCGTCCGCAAGGTGTGGACGCCGATGCACTGCCCCAAAGGAGATATGACATGGCTGCTGGTACCGTGAAGTGGTTCAACGCGGAAAAGGGCTTCGGCTTCATCGAGCAGGACGGTGGCGGCCCCGACGTGTTCGCCCACTACTCGAACATCGCCGCGCAGGGCTTCCGTGAGCTGCTCGAGGGCCAGAAGGTGACCTTCGACATCGCGCAGGGCCAGAAGGGCCCGACGGCCGAGAACATCGTTCCGGCCTGACGCTCACGCGCACATCCGTAGCTGGGGCCCGCATCCTTCGGGGTGCGGGCCCCAGCTACATGCGTGTCCCGCAGCGGTCTTCGTCCCGCGGGACGACCAGGAGGAACCCGCAGCGCCCCTGCACGGGGTTCCTCCCTCAGGGTGCCGACGCACCCTGAAGCGCTGCTCCGCAGCCGACGCGCGGATCTCCGGATCCTCGTCGCGTCACCCATTCAAGCACCTGTGCCCACGGCTTTCCGCCGGCCAGATCCGCTTTTTTTCACCGGTTCATACTTGTGGTTCTCCGTGCCATTCATCGCAGCGGGAATTCCTTGATATGTGCCACATCGAGGAAGGTTCCGCATGGACCGCACGTATACGAACGACCGCTCCGCCCGCAGCCGTGACGGCCGCTCCGACGGAAGGGGCGGCAGCGGTTACGGCTCGCAGGGTTCGCGCCGCACCGGCGGCCCCGTCCGCTCCGGTGGCTACGGCCGCCGACCCGCCGCCGTGCAGGGCGAGTTCGCGCTGCCGAAGACGATCACCCCCGCGCTGCCCGCGGTCCAGGACTTCGCCGATCTCGACATGCCCGAGCAGCTGCTGACCGAACTCGGCAGGCAGAACGTGAGCGCGCCCTTCCCGATCCAGGGAGCGACGCTGCCGAACTCCCTGGCGGGCCGCGACGTGCTCGGCCGCGGCCGCACCGGTTCCGGCAAGACCCTCGCCTTCGGTCTCGCCCTGCTCGCCCGCACCGCCGGTCAGCGCGCCGAGCCCCGCCAGCCGCTGGGACTGATCCTCGTACCCACGCGTGAGCTGGCGCAGCAGGTGACCGACGCGCTGACCCCGTACGCCCGCTCCGTGCGGCTGCGGCTGGCCACGGTGGTGGGCGGCATGTCGATCGGCCGGCAGGCCAGCGCGCTGCGCGGCGGGGCCGAGATCGTCGTCGCGACGCCGGGGCGCCTCAAGGACCTCATCGACCGCGGCGACTGCCGGCTGAACCACGTGGGCATCACCGTGCTGGACGAGGCCGACCAGATGGCCGACATGGGCTTCATGCCCCAGGTCACCGCACTGCTGGACCAGGTGCGCCCGGAGGGGCAGCGGATGCTGTTCTCCGCCACCCTGGACCGCAACGTCGACCTGCTGGTGCGTCGTTACCTGACGGACCCGGTCGTGCACTCCGTCGACCCGTCGGCCGGTGCGGTCACCACGATGGAGCACCACGTCCTGCACGTCCACGGCGCCGACAAGCATGCCGCGACGACCGAGATCGCCGCCCGCGACGGCCGCGTGATCATGTTCCTGGACACCAAGCACGCCGTCGACCGGCTGACCCAGGACCTCCTCAACAGCGGAGTCAGGGCCGCCGCGCTGCACGGCGGGAAGTCGCAGCCGCAGCGCACCCGCACGCTGGCGCAGTTCAAGACGGGCCATGTCACCGTGCTGGTGGCGACCAACGTCGCGGCGCGCGGCATCCATGTCGACAACCTCGACCTGGTCGTCAACGTCGACCCGCCGACCGACCACAAGGACTACCTGCACCGCGGCGGACGCACCGCCCGCGCCGGCGAGTCCGGCAGCGTCGTCACCCTGGTCACACCGAACCAGCGGCGCGGCATGGTCCGCCTGATGTCGGACGCCGGCATCCAGCCGCTGACCACCCAGGTCCGCTCGGGCGACGAGGCCCTCAATCGGATCACCGGAGCCCAGGCCCCGTCCGGCATCCCCGTCGTCATCACCGCACCGGTGAGCGAGCGCCCCAAGCGCAGCAGCTCCTCCCGCGGCCGTCGCCGCCCCACCCCGGCGGCACGGTACGCATCCGCACGGCCGTCGGTCTCCAACACGGTGGCCTAGAAGGCCCGAGCCACGCCGCTCGCGAGGGGGCCGCACGCAAGGCAAGTGCCCCGGGCGTCCCCCCTCGCTCGTCGAACCACCTCACCCCCCGGCCGGACCGTTCTCCCCCTTCTCCCTGTGAGGCCCCATGCGCTGCGTCATCGCCCGCTTCCCCTTCGAGCTCACCAAGGAAGGAGTGCTGGCAGCGATGAAGGGCGTCAAGCCCGAACCGGTCACCGGTGAATCGGTGATCATCGGCCGTCGTCACTACCCGGCCAAGCAGGTCGGCCAGGTCGTCACCCGCCAGGACCGCCGTGACTTCAGCGCCGCCGAAGTGCTGCGCGCCATGGCCGCGCTCGGCTTCACCTGCCGCCCCGTCCCCGACGCCGCGCCCGAGGTCACCCTCAGCTCGCTGGAGCAGGCCTCCGCGATGCTGGGCGCCCCCGTCGCGGTCTGACGGCGGCAGTCAGGCACAAGCCCGACGCCTGACGGCGGTTCACTTCGCGGTGACCGCCGGCAGGCAGGGACGAGAGAAGGGGCCCGGCATCAGCCGGGCCCCTTCTTCCTTCGTAGCGGGGACAGGATTTGAACCTGCGACCTCTGGGTTATGAGCCCAGCGAGCTACCGAGCTGCTCCACCCCGCGTCGGTGATCCCATACTACACGCCCACGACGGCTCAGTTTCCCGGGGCGGACGATGTACGGCTGACGGCTCCCGCGGCTTTCCGGCGGCGGCGCCGAGCCGCACGAGAGGTGATCTGCGCCTCACGGGCAACCACCCTGCCGGACACGGTGTCTTGATCGATATCAGATGATGCCGAAGCCCCCGGGGGGCAGCGCTCGATTCCGACGCACTATGCACCTCGCGTATACATGGCATGTACAGACGGCGTGCATAGGTGACGGTCGACCAGGACGGGCGTCCGGTCCGCGGCACGGGCCCGGCCCACGAGCGTGTGCACCCTGCCGCGGACCTCCTCGGGCGTGCCCGCGGTGAACCACTCGGCCTGGGGCCGGCTCGCCGGACGGGCCATGTTCGCGGCGTCGGCGATGGGCGTCAGCGTTGGCGCAGTCGGCGCACGCGCAGCACGACGTCGTCCCGATGGTGGGCGCCGACGCCGCCGACGGGTGCCACGCGGGGGCGTTGCTCGTGCACCTGGACCTCCCAGTCGTCGTCGAGCAGAGCGGCGACCATCGAGGGCCAGACGTAGTCAGCCGGGTCGAAGCCTCCGTCGTGTGGTTGCTGGGCGTCCATCCCCGCGTGGTGGACGAGCAGCAGGACGCCGCCCGGTGCGACGGCGGCGAGCAGCGCCCGCTCGGCCGCGGCGTCGGGGGTGCGCAGCAGGGCCGGGTACTGCGCGGAGACCAGGTCGAAGGAGGCCGGCGGGAGCGCTGCCTCGGTGAGGGTGGCGTGCACCCAGTGAACGGTGACGCCGGCGTCCCGCGCGTGCCCGTCCGCCCGCTCCAGCGCCACGCCCGAGACCTCGAGCGCGGTCACGTCCCAGCCGGCTCGTGTGAGCCAGACGGCGTCCGCGCCCTCGCCGCAGCCGACGTCGAGGACCCGCCCCGGGGCGAGCCCGGCGACCTCGGCCACGAGCGCACCGTTGGGGCGGCCGCTCCACAATTGGTCTCGGTCGGTGTATCGGTCGTCCCACTCCGCCCGTACCGCGGGGTCGCCGACGTAGCCGTCGGAAGGCGTGGGAACGGCGGACGTCGGTGATGCTGCTGCGATGTTGTCGGTCACGTGCCTTACCGTCGCGCACGGCGTACCCGCGCGGCCACTCTTGTTGCCGGTCCGGCAAAACGGCGTTCAGCGCGCGTCGCGTCGGGCGGCTCGGCTACTCGGCGAGGCCGCGTCGACCGTTCTTCGGCGGGTAGCCGGTGCAAGCACGTTCAGCGCGCGTCGCGTCGGGCGGCTCGGCTACTCGGCGAGGCCGCGTCGACCGTTCTTCGGCGGGTAGCCGGTGCAAGCGCGAAGGGGGAGCGGTCAAACGGACCCGCGAAGGGGCTCTTCGAAGCCGGAACCGGGCGGTTCCGCGCCGCCGAGGTCCAGGCGGAACGGCGGGTACGCGTCCGTCATCAGCGCGGCGTAGGCGGTGACGCGGATGGCCCACCGGTTGAGCCCGGTGATCAGGTCGAACAGGTCCTTCGGATACTTCTCGGTGAAGGCCAGGATCACGGCCGCGATGATCGTCAGCGCCCCGATCAGCCCGCCGGACCACCAGCCGAGATGGGCCCCGCCGACGAAGAAGCCGATGATCACATACTGGGGGATGGCCAGGAGCCACCACTTCACCAGCACCAGACCGCGCGAGAGCCGCTCCGGGTAGACGATGTCCAGCCGTGCCGGGTAGTCCGGTTCCTCGCCGAGGCTGAACGGCGGGTACCGGTCGGTGCCCAGGGTGTCGTACGCGTAGTAGGAGACCCGCCAGCTCCAGCGCAGGACTCCCACGTTGAAGTCGAACAGTGCACGGGGATAGCGCTCGGTGAACAGGATGGCGAAGAACGCGATCACGGTGACCACGGTGAAGGCGATCCAGAGGAAGAACAGCACCACGTAGTGCGGAACGGCGAGGATCCATTTCACGAGCCACAGCCATCGGGACAGTGGTGAGTCGACACGCGCGTTCACCCGGACCGGGCGTTCCGGGAATCCCACCGAATTCGTCATGGGTGATCAACTCCTTCACCCCGGCGTCAACATCGCCGAGGGGCTCATGACCAGCCTGGCCGCTTCCGTGCCGGGCCGCGAGGCAGGACGGCCCGGACCAGGTGCTTGCGTGTCTGCGGGCGGCCGTCCCCGTCGAACGCGGTCGCGGTGCGGCCCGCGTCGGCGCCCGGCGGTCAGAGGTCGAGCACCAGCCGGGGGCCGCAGGAACGGTAGACGCAGATGAGCATGGTCTCGCCGGCGGCCCGCTCGTCCTCGTCGAGCAGTGAGTCGCGGTGGTCCGGCGTGCCCTCCAGCACGTCGGTCTCACAGGTGCCGCAGGTGCCCTCCTGGCAGGAGAACGCCACCGGGACATCCGCCTCCTCGACCGCTTCGAGCACCGAGCGGCCCGGCAGGAGAACGCCACCGGGACACCCGCCTCCTCGACCGCTTCGAGAACCGAGCGGTTCGGCGGCACGGTGAGCGTGCGGCCCGGACTGGCGAGCACCACGTCGAACGGGGCGGCCATAGCCGCGTCGGCCGCGGAGGGCGGAACGGGGGCGAACCGCTCGATGCCCAGCGTGTCGGCGGGCCAGTCGGCGCACGCCTCCCGCGCGGCGCGCAGCAGCGGCTCCGGACCGCAGGCGTGCACCAGGGTGCCGACGCGGGGCGGGCCGATGAAGGCGGCCACCCGGCCTCGCTCTCGGCGGGATACAGGGGTGCGGCCGTTCCGCATCTACGACGGCCGTCCGAGACCCTGCTCGATGATCTCGCCCGGCACCGGCCCCCCGCCCGCGGGCAGCGGGGTGATCAGCGCGACCAGGTCCGGGGGGATGCTGAGAATGCGATCCGCAGCCGAATTCATCGCTTGCCCGCGCCTGCGGCAGGGGCTCGAAGGCGCCGGGTGGCGCAGTCGTGTGACGAGATGGCTTTGGGGGCGTTCGGGTGGTTCGCCGCCGCTCCTGCAACTGCCGACCGGGCAGACCGCCTCCTGGACACCAAGCGAACGCCGAACGCTGGAGGATGTATGCAGGAGTGGCAGTACTCGCCGACCGCCGTGACGGTGCCCGAGCTGATCCTGGACCCCTACCGCTGCGGTTTCGACGCCCACACGACTCTGGGCGCGCCGGAGACGGGGGAGCAGTGGGGAGACGAGGACTGGCGTGTGCCCCCTCAGGGGCGGGCCGTCGAGGAGGAATCGTGGCCTGCTCCCGACCCCGGCCGGCGGCTGCCCCTGGCGATGTCGGCGGCCGACCGCCGGCGATTGGAGCTGCACGCGGCCCTCATCCGGGCGGGAGTCGCGCCCGCGTCCGGAGACCTGCACGCCGTGGAAGCCTTGAGCACCCTCGACGACACCGTCAACGAGTCCGTCCGGCGCTGGATCGCCGGCCGCTGAGCCGGCGGCGTCGCCGCGGTGCGGGCGTGGGGCCGCCACCTGCTCGTGACGGACAGGCCCGGCCGCTCGCCCGCCTTCGCGACCACCGCTGGGAACGTCGGATAACTGCACCCGTTTCGAGCAGGTCATGGCCCGCACCGGCGTCAGCCGGTGCGGGCGGCAAGCGCTCCATCGCGGCGGTGCTCAACGCCCTGCCCCACCCGAAGCGCTGACTGCCGTGAAAAGCGTCTCGGCCTATGGATAGCCTGCGTCACCATGATGCGCGTGTGGATCCTGCCGATGGTGTTCGTGCTCTGCGGCTCAGCCGTCGCGACGGGGCCCCTCCTCAACGGGGACCGTGGCACAGCCGCAGCGTTCCTGCTGGTGTTCCTGGTGCTCGCAGGCGTGAACTCGCCCCTGATCTTTCCGAGTTCGATCGGTGCGGGGGAGGCACAGCGCCGCAGTGCGGCCGACGGCCGGCCAGTCGTCTTCTGGCGTCCGGGATGCAGGTACTGCATACGCCTGCGCATCCGACTGGGCCGCAGCGCAGGCCAGTTGCACTGGGTCGACATCTGGCGTGACCCGGCAGCAGCCGCGGCGGTGAGGGAGGCCAACGACGGCAACGAGACGGTGCCGACCGTCGTCGTGGCAGGTCAGCCGCACACCAACCCCGATCCCGCATGGCTGCGCGAACAGCTCCGTCCTTCCGGCTGAAGAACCGCGCCGTCGGAGGGTGGTCGAGGATCGCGCCTGTGAGGGCCGGGTGATGTACGCCGGGATGCTCGCCCTGCCGGTGCCGGGCGACCCGGTCGCCCGGCTGTGGCATTCCGCGACCATGCTGCGCGAGCACCGCGGTGACGGGCACGTAGCCGCCCTCGTCGGTGCGCACGTCGGCGGCACGGAGGCCCACGTGCTCGACGCGGTGGCGCGGGGCATCCACCCGCCGGAGTCGTTCGGACGCGTCCATCACGACGACCGGCGACTGACGCGAGGGGCGTGAGCCGCGCGTCAGAGGGTGAGCAGGACCTTGGTGGCGCGTCGCTCGTCCATGGCCTTGTAGCCCTCCGCGGCCTGGTCGAGGGGGAGGGCGAGGTCGAAGACCTTGCCCGGGTCGATCTCGCGGTCCCAGATGAGCCGGATCAGGTCGGGCAGGAACCGGCGCACCGGGGCCGGGCCGCCGAGGGTGTGGATCCCGGCGAAGAACAGCTCGATGCCGGGGATGGACACGTCGTGGTTGACGCCCACGTAGCCCAGGTGTCCGCCGCCGCGTGTGGCGCCGACGGCCTGCATGAACGACTCCTGGGTGCCGACCGCCTCGATGACCGAGTGCGCGCCGAGCCCGCCCGTGAGCTCTTTGATCTTCGCGATGCCCTCGTCGCCGCGCTCTTCGACGATGTCGGTGGCCCCGTAGAAGCGGGCCAGCTTCTGCCGCTCGGGGTGCCGGGACATGGCGATGACGCGTTCCGCGCCCAGGTGCCTGGCTGCGAGGACGGCCATGAGGCCCACCGCGCCGTCGCCGACGACCGCGACGGTCTTGCCGGGTCCGGCCTCGGCGGCGACGGCGGCGTACCAGCCGGTGCCGAGGACGTCGGAGGCGGCCAGCAGGGAGGGGATGAGCTCGGGGGCGGGCTGGCCGGGGGTGGCGACGAGGGTGCCGTCGGCGTGCGGGATGCGGGCCTTCTCGGCCTGGGTGCCGATTCCTCCGTGGACGAACTCGGCGTGCACGCACTTGGACTGGAACCCGGCCTGGCAGATCTCGCACGTGTTGTCCGAGATGACGAACGACCCGACGACGAAGTCGCCGACCTTGACGGTCTTCACCTCGGAGCCGACTTCCTCCACGACGCCCACGTACTCGTGCCCCATGAGCGTGTGGTCGGCGGGCTCGACGCCGCGGTAAGGCCACAGGTCGGAGCCGCAGATGCAGGTCGCGGTCAGCTTGAGTATCGCGTCGGTGGGCTCGATGATCTTCGGGCCCTCGCGCTCCTCGACCCGGACATCACCGGCTGTGTGCATGACTACTCCACGCATGGGCGGATCTCCTTGCTTCTGTGCACCGGCGCCTGTGGCGTCGACGGGGTTTTCAGGAAGGCGCGGTATCTCCGCACTCTCCCCGGTATGCGTGTCTCGCGCCTGTCGAGCCGGTGAGAATCCCGTGACGGGCCCCAGGGCCGTGCGGCACGCCGTGGCAGCCCGGGCGTGCACGACCCGACGGCGGCGCTGGAGGAGGGCGAGGGCCACCGCGGGGATCAGGGTCGGCGGGCGTGGAGGGATCAGGGTCGCGGCGGGCGTGGGGAGCGCCTCCTCGCGTGGTCATGCTTCATCTCCGCGACCAGGACGCCGATTCCCCGCCGATCCGCCTGACGGGCGGGCCGAGTCGCACGGAACGTCCACCGAGGCGTCCACGCGCATACGGCCGGCGTCCGCGCCTTGGAGCCGGACCGGGACGTCACGCGGGCATGCGGTTGTTCTTGCGGATCTGCCTGTCGAACGCTGCGGCGGGGACGAAGCGACGCGCCGTGGCGACGCGTGAGGCCAGCGGGCCTGCGGTGTAGCGCAGCTTCGGCTTCTTGTCGGTGGCCGCGGCGACGATCACCTTGGCGACGACGGCGGGGTCGTCGCCGCTCCCCATCGCGTCCGCCATCACCTCGTCGAACACGCGCCGGCGCTCCGCGTAGAGCGACATCGGGGTGTCGGGCTGTGCGGCGTTGGCCTCGAAGCTGGTCCTGGTGTAGGCGGGCTGCACGAGGAGGACCCGGACGCCGTACTCGCGGACCTCGTGGTCCAGCGACTCCGAGTAGCCCTCGACGGCGTGCTTCGACGCGACGTAGACGGCCATGAAGGGCTGGGGGGCGATGCCGAGGACGGACGAGACGTTGATGACGCGGCCCCCGCCCTGGGTGCGCATGTGGGGCAGGACGGCCTTCGTCATCCGGACGACGCCGAGCACGTTGACGTTCAGGACGCTCTGGGCCTGGAGGACGGAGTTCTCCTCGACGGCGCCCGACGAGCCGACGCCCGCGTTGTTGACCAGGACGTCGATGCGCCCGAACCGGTCGATCACCGCTGCGACCGCGGCGGTCGCCGAGTCATCGTCGGCCACGTCGAGGTCGAGGTAGGTCACCCCGGCGGGCGGGGTGAGCGCGGAGGTCTTGCGGCCGGTTCCGATCACCTCGAAGCCCGCCGCGACGAACGCGCGGGCCGTCTCCTTGCCGATCCCTGATGACGCACCTGTCACGAGCGCCACCGGCCGAGTTGTCGCCATCACGAACTCCTCAATTTGAATTACGATCGTATGACTTACGTTCATTCGACCATAGGGCGGGCATGGGTCGATGGCAAGTGGGCGGGCCCGGCGATTCCTGCGGTGATCCGGGAGACGTGAGGTTTCCCGCGGTGCTCAGGCGGCACTCAGCGCACTCAGGGCGCCTGCGGCACGTGCGGCGCTGTGTGGCGCGGCCTCGCCCGGGAGGAAGGCCTGCGGTCCCCGGGTCGACGACAGGCTCGTGAAAGCGTTCCGAGCCCTGTGTCAGGATCTTGAGGCGTACAGATCCACGCCGGACAGCCCGCGAGTGAGGAACATGATGGCCACGACAGCCGGGTCCCCGCGGACCCCGAGGCGCTGACCCATGACTGACACCGCTACCGGCGAGATCCTCGCCGAGGTGCACCGGGGCGTCGGCCGTATCCTGCTGAACCGGCCCCGGGCCCTCAACGCCCTGACGACCGGCATGGTCGTCGCCGTCGACCGTGTGCTCGCCGACTGGGAGCGCATACCGCTGTCCGCCGTGGTGCTCGCCAGTACCAGCGCGAAGGCGTTCTGCGCCGGCGGGGACATCCGTACGATCCGCGAGCACAGCCTCGCCGGGGATGCCGAGGCCAGCGAGCGGTTCTTCGCCTCCGAGTACCGGCTCAACGCCCGGATCGCCGAGTATCCCGTGCCGCTCGTCTCGCTCATCGACGGCGTGTGCATGGGCGGAGGGCTCGGCCTGTCCGTTCACGGCGCATTCCGCGTCGTCACCGAACGCGCGGTGCTGGCGATGCCCGAGACCGCGATCGGGTTCTTCCCGGACGTCGGGGCCAGCTGGTTCCTGCCGAGGCTGCCCGGCGCGATCGGCATGTACCTGGGACTGACCGGGCACCGGATCGACGCCGCCGACGCCCTGTACACGGGGCTGGCCACGCACTTCGTCCCCGCGGACGGGCTCGACGCGGTCGGGGACGCCCTGGCTGACCACCCCGGCGACCCGGTGGACGTCGTCCTGAACCGCCTGGCCGGCCGTTCCCCGGTGGCGGAGAGCGAGCTGGCGACCGTACGCGGGGACGTGGACCAGGCGTTCGGCGCGCCGGCTCTCGGCGAGATCCACAGACGCCTGCGCCGCCTCGGCACTCCCTGGGCGACCGCCGCGCTGGCCGCCCTGGAGTCGGCTTCGCCGCAGAGCCTGGAGATCACCCACGCCCTGCTGGCCGGGGGAAGGCAGCGCACGTTGCGCGCATGCCTCGACGCCGAACTCGCCCTCACCCGCACGACCATCCGCACGCCGGACTTCCTGGAGGGTGTGCGCGCCGCCCTGGTCGACAAGGACCGCACTCCCCGCTGGCAGGGAGCGTCGCTCGGCGCGGGCACACTGCCGTCCTGAGCCGTTGTGCCGCCCGCCGCGGCGGTTCTCTGCGGCCGCAGTCGCCGGGGGACCGCCTTCGGTGTCGAACGCGCCTGTGGGCCGTGCCGGACGGAAGACCGGTGACCGGCGAGGCGCCGGTGCGGGGGCTCAGTCGTTGCCGGACGTCATCGAGACCACGACCTTGCCGGCCTTCGTGCGGCCCTGCTCGACGTACGCCATGGCCTCCAGTGTCTGGTCGAACGGGAAGGTGCTGTCGATGACCGGGCGCAGCTTCCCGCTGTCGTAGAGGGCGCCGAGCTTGCGCAGCTGGGAGCCGTCGGCCCGCATGAAGAAGAACTGGTAGCGCACGCCCAGCGCCTTCGCCTGCCTGCGGATCCTGCGACTGAGCCCGCTCATGACCGGACCCAGGAAGAAGGGGGCTCCTACCTGCTTGGCGAATCCGGCGTCCGGCGGGCCGACGACGCTGACTGCCAGGCCGCCTGGCTTGAGCACGGTCAGCGACTTCTCCAGGTTCGCTCCGCCCACGGAGTCCAGCACCAGGTCGTAGCCGGACAACACCTTCGAGAAGTCCTCCTTGGTGTAGTCGACGACGACGTCCGCGCCAAGGCTCCTGACCAGTTCCGCCGTCTTGGTGTTCGCGGTCGTCGCCACGGTGGCGCCGAGGTGCTTGGCGAGCTGGACGGCCGTCGAGCCGAGGCCGCCGGCGCCGGCGTGGACGAGCACCTTCTGGCCCGGCTTCACATGGGCGCGGTCGACCAGGACCTGCCAGGCGGCCAGGGCCACCAGCGGTACTGCGGCAGCCTCCTGGAAGGTGAGGGAGGCCGGTTTGGGCGCGACGTCGTCCATGTCGATCGCGATGAACTCCGCGAAGCCTCCGATCCGCAGGTCGCGCGGACGGGCGTAGACCTCGTCGCCGGCCGCGAAACCGTGCACGGCGGAGCCGACCCGCGTCACGACGCCGGCCAGGTCGTGGCCGAGCACGAACGGAGGCTTGTACTTGATCAGCTGCTTGAACTCCCCGTTGCGGACCATTTTGTCGAGCGGGTTGACGCCGGCGGCGCTCACCCGGACCAGGACGTCGCGGTCTCCGACGGGAGGCTCGGGTACCTCTGCGGCGCGCGCGCCGTCCTTGCCGTACTTCTCGACGACGAATGCCTTCATGCCGGCCGCCTTCTGCCTGGGTAGGGCGTGATTGCTGTGATTCTTCGCGGAGATCCCCCTGCTCGCCCGTTCTCGGCGCCGCAGGGGCGAGGTCCTGACGGAGACGCTACCCATCTAAGTATAGGAAAGTAAACTCAGGTGAGGTTAGTATCACCCCATGGATGCGAGGACCGAAGCCCTTCAGGGCGCCGGCATGGACCCCCGTCTCGACCGGGACACGTCGAACTGCTCGATCGCCCGGACCCTTGAGGTGGTGGGGGAGAAGTGGACCCTCCTGATCCTGCGCGAGGTCTGGTACGGCTCGTCCCGCTTCAGCGACTTCGAGCGTGTCCTCGGCTGTCCTCGTAACCTTCTCGCGGCGCGGCTGCGGATGCTCGTGGAGGAAGGCATCCTGGCCACGCAGACCTACAAGGAGCCCGGCGCGCGGAGCCGGCCGAAGTACGTGATCACGGCGAAGGGCATGGACCTGGTCCCGGCCGTGATGGGGTTGCTGCAGTGGGGCGACCGCTACCGCGCCGACCCGGAGGGCCCGGCCGTGCTGGCGCGACACCGCGGCTGCGGCGCGCGCGTCGACGCCCAGATCCGCTGTGAACGGGGCCACGCCGTGCGGGCGGAAGACATCGACAGCGTCCCCGGCCCCGCGTTTCGCATGCGGCCCGCCGACTGAGCCGAGCCCGGTCGCGGCAGGAGTTCGCGAGCGCGGAGGAACGCGCCGGAGGGGCAGGCGAAGAGGAAGCGCGCGGCGGCTCCGGCGGGTGTGGTCGCCTGGCGACGCCCGGGGACGTCGTGGACGGTGGTCGCGCCCTCGGCGCGCAGTCGGTCGGCGTCTGCGTCGCGTGCCATGACGGCGGCGTAGGCACGCACGTCCGCGGCGGTGAGGTCCGTGCGGCCCCGCTCGGTGTACCGCTGGAGGAGATCGGTGACGCCGGGATCGAACCGCAGCGCGGTCACCGGGACGTCGAAGCGTCCGGCGATGGCGATGAGTCGTTCGCGTGCCCGCGGCGTGACGGTCGTCGACTCGGCGAGCACCTTTGACGGTGGCGATCGACGGGCGGGTCCGCGAGCAGACTGCGAGCGGCGCGTGCGAACGGTGATGCCGGCGACTGCAGATCACTCGGCTGACGGCCCGGCGCTGTCTGGCCTGCGACCGCCGGGGCGACGGCTCATGACCGGAGGCGGGCGCCTGTTCCCAGCTGGGCGGTGACGTCCCGGTGAGTGAGGGGCGAGTGATCCGCGGAGCACTCGACGACGACGCGGACCGGCGCGTCGCAACCGGTGTGACGAATGTCCAGGGGAGGTTCCTCGGAGCCCAGGGCGTAGGCCTCGCCCCACTGGGTCAGCGCCATCAGGACGGGCCACAGGTCCCAGCCCTTGCGGGTCAGGCGGTATTCGTTGCGGGAGCGGCTGCCGGGCTCCCGGTAGGGCACGGTCTGCAGAATGCCGGCCGTGCTCAGCTTGCGCAGGCGGTCGCTGAGCACGGCCTCGGACAGGCCGATGTGGCGGTGGAAGTCATCGAAGCGTCGCACCCCGTTGACGGCGTCGCGCAGGATCAGCAGCGTCCATTTCTCCCCGATCACGTCGAGCGTGCGCTGTACGGGGCAGTTCTCCGTGCTCGCCTCAAGCCACTCCATCCCGCCATCGTAAGCGCCTGGCTTCGCCATTGACAGTCAGCCGAACGGACGTCTAGCTTCGCTTGAAGAAGTCAGCCGACCGTCTGATGAAAGGCGCTGGATCGTGGGGCGAACGCGTACGTATCACTGGGACGACCCCGCGATCTCGGCGGAGGCCGCCGGGGGCATGGCCGGCATCGACTTCCTCCGCGAGGTGCGTGCGGGACGGCTGCCGAGGGCGCCCATCAGTCACACCGTCGACTTCGACCTCGACGAGGTGGAGCCGGGCAGAGCGGTCTTCTCGCTGACGCCGGGGGAGGAGCACTACAACCCGATCGGCAGCATGCACGGCGGCGTCTTCGCCACCCTGCTCGACTCGGCGGCGGGCTGCGCCGTCCAGTCCACCTTGCCGCAGGGCATGGCCTACACCTCGCTCGACCTGACGGTGAAGTTCCTGCGACGGGTCACCGTGGACACGGGCCCGGTGCGCGCCATCGGCACGGTCATCAGCAGGGGCCGCCAAACCGCCCTGGCCCAGGCGCAGTTGGTCGACGCGGAGGGCCGGCTGCTCGCGCACGCCACCAGCAGCTGCATGCTCTTCCCGGTGCCCGCCCCTCAGGCGTGACTCCACCGGCGGTGAGGGCGCCGGCGAGCCCGCGGGTGAGCGTGCGGGCGAGCCGGTGAGGTGTCGGTGCGTTCGCCGCCGCCCTTTGGGATTACGTTCGCAATATCATAGACTGCCGACGTCGGCGAAGGGCAACCGGCCCTCCCGCCGGCGGAGGAGTGTGCGCAGTGGTGCGGTACGGAAAAGAGCACAAGTCGGAGACGAGGCGGCGGATCATCGAGACGGCGGGCCGCCGGTTCAAGCAGGACGGGATCGACGGCTCCGGGGTCTCGACGCTCATGAAGGACGCGGGGCTGACCAACGGGGCCTTCTACGCGCACTTCGAGTCCAAGAACGACCTCGTCGCCACGGCGATCGCCGACCAGTTGACGGCACAGGCCGAACAGGTCGTCGCCCAGGCCGCGCCCGGCCGTGCCGGACTCGAGCAGATCGTGCGGGGATACCTGTCGCCCCAGCACCGCGACAGTCTCGGCGACGGCTGCCCCAACGCCGCTCTGCTCGACGAGATCGGGCGCTGCACCGAGACGACCAGGCAGGCGTACACCGACGGCGTGCTGGTCCTCATCGAGGGCATCGCCGCCCGCATGGCGCCCGACGCCCCGGCCTCCGCACGCGTCGAGGCCCTCGGCCTCCTCGGCATGATGGCGGGGACGCTGCAGCTCTCCCGCGCCTTGACGGACAGCAGACTCTCCGATGAGCTCCTCGACCAGGGGATCGACAACGCCCTCGCGCTGCTGGACGCCGGGCAACGCGTCTGACGTGCCGTACGCCGGCTGCCTCGGGCTGTCGCCTCCGAGGCAACAGTCCGACGGCTGACGGGCTTTCCCCGGCTGGGCCGGCCGACGCCCTGGCGCGGCGAGGTGGCCGCGGGTGCCAGGCAGACCGCGGGGCGGACGCGCCAAGGCTGTCGGCTCCTCTTCACGGGACGGGCCGCACCCCGCCACGGTCAACGCCGTGCCCGGCCCACAGATGGGTGACGAAGCAGTCGATCACCAGGGGACCGGGAGGCGCTCTACCGGCGGACCGCCGAAATCAGTCCACCGGGCTGCTCCTCACGCTGCGGCGGCGTGCCGATCGGGCGGCCGTAGGCGGCGGCGCACTCGCGCAGGGTGCGGCTCCCGGCCTCCCAGCCGTGTCCGGCCAGCCAGCCCACCGGGTCGTCGGGCATCTCCGAGACCCACATGGACGCCGCCGACCCGGGCGCGGCGCCCGCCCCGAAGCGCTCGATCACGCCGCGCGAGCCCAACGTCAGCCCCATCCGACTGCCTGCGGCCGACTGCGCGCTGATCCGCGCCAGCAGCGACTCCACCGCGTCGGCGGGCAGATAGATCAGCAGTCCTTCGGCGATCCACACGGTCGGCGCCGCCGGATCATGCCCTGCGGCGGTCAGCGCCGCCGGCCAGTCCTCCCGCAGATCCACGGCGACGGTGATCCGCTCACAGCGTGCGTCGGCCCGCTCCTGGCGCAGCACCGAAGCCTTGAAGTCCAAGGGCGCGGCGGTGTCGACCTCGAACAGCCGGGTGCCCTGGGGCCAGTCCATCCGGAAAGCCCGGCTGTCCATGCCCGCGCCGAGCAGCACGACCTGCCGGACCCCGGACGCGGAGGCCTGCTGCAACAGGTCGTCGAGGAACTTCGTCCTGATCACGATGGAGAACGACACGGCCAGCCGGCGACGTCGCGCGGCCTCGTCGTCCGGCAGCGGCGGCGAGGAGGGCCAAAGGCCGCCGGCGGTGGCGAAGGCCTGTGCCAGTGGGTCGCGGAACAGCGCGTTCTCCCGCTCGGTCTCCAGCGCCCGCACCCTGGCCACGCCCACCGCCGTGGCCCACACTCCCGACGGCTGCACCCGCTCCTGCTCACCAGTCACCGCGTCAGCGTAAATGACACCCCGCTCACGGCGGCCTCCTTCCGGATCACCAATGCCGGAGGGTCGGCCGACCGGCTGGTGAAGGTCACGACCGCCGAGGCCGGCGCGGGCACCCCCACGTTGAGCCGCCACCTCATGCTCAGCGGCGACACGGCCACCGACAAGACGGTGGCCTCGGTCGTCGCAGCTGCCGGTGACAGTTTGGCCATGTCCCCGGACGGTCTCGACGTGGTACTGCCGGCGAAGGCGAACTGGCGGTCGGGCGACCTCGTCTCCTTCACCCTGTATGTCGAGCGCTGCGGCGCGGTGCAGACCTCGCGGTGGTGGTCCGGCCGGGTCAGGACGGCATATGACCCCCCATCCGGATTCGTCGGTCGGCCCGTATGCCGAGTTCCGTCAGAGCGCTGTGTCCTGTATCACTCTCTTCGGGATGAGTGGCAGGCCCGGGTTCTGTGCGTACCCACGGGTGACGAGCGGAGCTCGGATGCGAGGATGAGGCCGTCATGACTGCTGGGTGGGGTGCGCGCACGGTACGGGCCGCGATGTTCGCGGCCGTCTGTGCGCTGTTCGCCGCCCTCGGGCACGTCATGATGTCCGGTTCCACCGTGCCGTGGTGGACGATGGCCGCCGGGTTCGCCGCGACCGGCGGCGTCGGCTGGGCTCTGGCGGACCGTGAACGCGGCGTCCCGCTGGTGGTGTCGGTCGTGGTCGTCGCCCAGGGCGCGCTCCACTCAGCCTTCTCGCTGGTCCAGTCGGCGCCCTCGGGATTTGGCACGGGCTCCGCGGCGCCCGGCACGAGCGGCATGTCCATGGACGCGATGGACATGGGCGCCATGGGTTCCATGAGGTCCATGGCGCCCATGGGTTCGACGGACATGGGGCACTCGGCGCACGCCGAGCATCTCGGCCACATGGCGCACGGCACGGGCGGCACGTCGTCGCTCGGCATGCTCGTCGCCCACGCCCTGGCCGCGCTGCTGACCGGTCTGTGGCTGGCCTACGGCGAGCGGGCCGCGTTCCGTCTGCTACGGGTCGTCGCCGGGTGGCTGGCGGCCCCGCTGCGGCTCCCTCCCGCCGCGACTCCCGTCCCGCCGTGCCGGCCCGGTCTGCGGCCGACGCGCGAGCGTTCGCAGCGGGTGCCGCGGCTGGCGCTGACGCACACGATCATCTCTCGGGGGCCTCCGGCCGGGACCGCTGTCGTCTGAGACAGCCGGTTTCCCGAGGTCTTCCCCATGCGAGCCGCATCAGCGGCTGCAGGGCTTCGGGCACGGGGCGTGCACACCGCACGACCCCTCCCACTCCTGTCCTGGGACCTTCCGGCGACGGCGCGCCCCGCGCCGCGCGCCGCGCGCCCGCCGTGCCACGTCGCGCACACGCGCGCGCCGTCGCGCCGGAGCGGTCCCGGGTTCCCCGAGAAGGACATCAGGTGATCACTCCTGTCCTCCCCGCGTCGCGCGAGCAACGTGCCGCGGACCACGCTGTGACCGACCGGTCCCACGCGCCCGCGGCGCCTGAAGACCCGGCCACCGCCTGGGCCCTCGCCGCCCGCACCGGCGACCCCGACGCCGTCGACCGCTTCGTTCGGGCCCTGCATTCCGACGTCGTCCGCTATGTCACGTACCTGTCCGCCGACCGTCAGCTGGCCGACGACCTCGCCCAGGACACGTTCCTGCGCGCGCTGGGCAGCCTGCACCGCTTCGAGGGGCGCTCGTCGGCGCGCACCTGGCTGCTGTCGATCGCGCGCCGCACGGTCGTCGACAGCCTGCGGTACGCGTCCGCCCGGCCGCGGTCGGCCGAGGTGGACGACTGGACGATCTGGGCCGAGCGGGCACAGCCCAAGGGCCTGCCCGGATTCGACGACGGCGTGGCCCTGCTCGACCTGCTGGACGGCCTGCCCGCCGAGCGCCGAGAGGCGTTCGTCCTCACCCAGTTGGCGGGACTGCCGTACGAGGAGGCCGCCGAGGCCGGCGGCTGCCCGGTCGGGACGATCCGCTCGCGGGTGTCGCGGGCTCGGGCGGCCCTCGTCGCGCTGCTCGCCGAAGCGGAGGAACCCGGTCTCCCGGCTGCCGTGGCCGCATGACGCCAGGGGGCGCCGGCCGGTGTCGGCGCCCCCTGGCCGGACCCCGTACGGAGCCGGCCGGCCACCGAGGCTCACTGCGCGGCCCTCGGCCACCGTCGCCCGGACGACGACCTTCCCGCTCTGCGGGACGACGACCTTCCCGCTCTGCCGGAACCACAGGACGTAGGGCTCCTCCTGTCCGCCCTTGAGCGCAGGAGGGCCCAGGACCGCGACCCCGCCCGGCGCCGTGCGCACCGTGCCGCCCGCCGGAACGTCCACGGCCCCCGCGCGCGCGGTCCGTGCGTCGGGCCCCAGCGGCATCCCGCCGCCGGCCGGACCCGGCGCTGATGACGCCGAGTTCCCGGCCGGGCGGAACCGGCCGCGCTCAGTACTGCTCGGTCTCCACGAAGCCCGCGTCCGCGTCGTCGTCGGCGCCGAACGCGTCCGCGGCGGTCGGGTCGAATCCGGGCGGGCTGTCCTTGAGGCCCAGGCCCAGACCGGCCAGCTTCGCCTTGACCTCGTCGATCGACTTCGCGCCGAAGTTGCGGATGTCGAGCAGGTCGGCCTCGGAACGGGCCACGAGCTCACCCACGGAGTGGACGCCCTCGCGCTTGAGGCAGTTGTACGACCGGACGGTGAGGTCCAGGTCCTCGATCGGCAGCACCAGGTCGGCGGCCAGGGCGGCGTCCGTCGGGGACGGACCCATGTCGATGCCCTCGGCGTCGATGTTCAGCTCGCGGGCGAGACCGAACAGCTCCACCAGCGTCTTGCCCGCGGAGGCCATGGCGTCGCGGGGACGCATCGCCTGCTTGGTCTCGACGTCGACGATCAGCTTGTCGAAGTCGGTGCGCTGCTCGACACGCGTGGCCTCGACCTTGTACGTGACCTTCAGCACCGGCGAGTAGATGGAGTCGACCGGAATACGGCCGATCTCCTGGCCCAGCTGCTTGTTCTGCACGGCCGAGACGTAGCCGCGACCGCGCTCGACGGTCAGCTCCATCTCCAGCTTGCCCTTGCCGTTGAGCGTGGCGAGGACGAGGTCGGGGTTGTGCACCTCGACACCGGCCGGGGGCGCGATGTCGGCGGCGGTGACGAGACCCGGGCCCTGCTTGCGCAGGTACATCACGACGGGCTCGTCCTGCTCGCTGCTCACGACCAGTTGCTTGATGTTGAGGATCAGGTCGGTGACGTCCTCCTTGACGCCCGGCACGGTGGTGAACTCGTGCAGGACGCCGTCGATGCGGACGGACGTGACCGCCGCACCCGGGATCGAGGACAGGAGCGTACGGCGCAGGGAGTTGCCGAGGGTGTAGCCGAAGCCCGGCTCCAGCGGCTCGATCACGAACCGGGACCGGAACTCGTCGACGACCTCTTCGGTCAGGGACGGACGCTGAGCAATCAGCACGGGGTGTTGCCTCCAGTGGTTTGGCGCCCGCTATGTGACGCCGTAGACACCAAGAAGGGTACGTGCCCTACCGGCGTTACGGCCGCCGGAGAGGCCGAACCGCCCGACTTCACACCCGGGAGGCCCCTCTCTGCCCGCCCTTCTGCCCGCCCCGCCCGCGCCCGTCGCCCCTTTGCCTCTTTGCCTCTGCTTGGCGGACAGTCCTGGGCGGGATCCGGCCGCCATGGGCAAGAGAGCGGGGGAGGAGCCGCTCGTCCGCGAAAACGTTCACCGTTGCTGCTGCGACGCCTGCTCCGGCCGAGCCGGCCGAACCGAGCCGGCCGGCCGAGCCAACCGGCCGAGCTGGTCGGCCGGTTCCGGGATCGTGCCTCGGGTGCCGGCCCCGTGGCGGCGTCGGGCGCGTTCTCAGCGGATCCGCCGACGAAGACCGCTCGGCGATCAGGCGGGGGCGATCTCGGCGATCAGGCCTTCGACCAGGGTCCTGATCTCGTCGCGGATGGGACGCACGGCCGCCACGCCCTGTCCGGCGGGGTCTTCGAGCTTCCAGTCCAGGTAACGCTTTCCGGGGAAGACGGGGCAGGTGTCGCCGCAGCCCATGGTGATGCAGACGTCCGACGCGCGGACCGCGTCGGTGGTGAGGACCTTGGGCGTCTCGGCGGAGATGTCGATGCCGACCTCGGCCATGGCCTCGACGGCGGCCGGATTGACCCGGTCGCCCGGGTCGGAGCCGGCGGAGCGGACCTCGACGCGGTCTCCGGCGAGATGGGTCAGCCAGGCGGCGGCCATCTGGGAGCGGCCCGCGTTGTGGACGCAGACGAACAGGACGGACGGCTTGTCGGCCAAGTCGGACGGCTTGTCGGCCACGGTGATCGTTCTCTCTCGTCGTAGGGGGAACCCGGCCCCGCAGACTTCCGTCTGCGCTGATATCAGCGAAAAGTGATGTGACAGTATCAGTGGATGCTGACTTCAGTCGATCCTGATGTGATCCGGGCGTTGGGCGATCCGCTCCGTCTGAGGATCGTGACGCTGCTGGCGAGCGAAACGCTCTGCGCGACGCACCTGGTGGAGGAGACCGGATCCAAGCAGGCCAACCTGTCCAACCATATGAAGGTGCTGCGCGAGGCCGGGATCGTGGAGACCGAGCCGTGCGGCCGCTTCACGTACTACAAGCTCAAGCCCGAGGTTCTGGCCGGTCTCTCCGAGCAGTTCGCCGCTCTCGCCGCCTCCGCCCGTGCCGCCGCCGAGAACAAGCGCGCCTGTCCGTGACGTCCACCGAGCCCACCGCCGCCCCGGCCCGGAGCGCCGACGCGGCCCGCGACGGTTCCCCGCCGCTGACCGGAGGGCGACACGGCGCCACCGCTCCGGCGTTCAGGACCGACCTGGCGTCCAGGGCCGGCGGCACCGGCAGTGCCGCTCGTTCTTATTTTGACATACGTCTATGTTGACACTCGTCGATGCAAGTGCCAAGGTCGGGACATAGGCATCGACGGTGATCGAAACAGCGATCCGGGTCGGGCCGCTCAACCAGGAGGACGATCTGCCATGACCACCACTTCGGACCTGCCGGTCGTCGTCATCGGCGCCGGCCCGGCAGGACTCGCGGCCGCCGCCCACCTGGTCGAGCGCGGCATCGAACCCGTGGTCCTGGAAGCCGGACCGACCGCGGCCTCCGCGGTGCGCGAGTGGTCCCACGTCCGGCTGTTCTCCACCTGGGGCGAGCTGACCGACGCGGCCGCGGAGAAGCTCCTCGCCCCCGCCGGCTGGACCAAGCCCGACCCGGCGACCTACCCCTCCGGCGGGGACTGGGCCGATCTCTACCTGCAGCCCCTCGCGGACGTCCTCGGCGCGCGCGTTCGCGTGGGCGCCACCGTCACCGGCGTCTCCCGCAGCGGACGCGACCGAGTCGTCGACGCCGACCGCGAAGCCCAGCCCTTCGTCGTCCACTTCACGGCCGCCGACGGCGAAGAACGCCTCCTCGCGCATGCCGTCATCGATGCCTCCGGCACCTGGACCACTCCCGGCCCGGCCGGCGCCGGCGGCCTCGCCGCCCTCGGCGAGAAAGCGGCGGCCGACCGCGTCACCTACCGCGTCCCCGACCTCAAGGACCCGGCCGTACGCGCCCGTTACGCGGGCAAGCGCACTGCCGTCATCGGCTCCGGCGCCTCCGCTTTCACCGCGCTCGCCATACTCGCCGACGTCGCCCGCGACGAGCCGGGCACGCACGCGGTGTGGATCCTGCGCCGGGGCATCTCCGGCTCCACCTTCGGCGGCGGTGAGGCCGACCAGCTGCCCGCCCGCGGCGCCCTCGGACTCGCGGCCAAGGCCGCCGTCGACGACGGCTACGCCGACGCGGTCACCGGATTCCGCACCGAAGCCATCCAACGGACGGACGACGGCCGAGTCGTCCTGACCGGTGAGGACGGCCGCCGCGTCGACCCGGTCGACGAGGTCATCGTCCTCACCGGATTCCGCCCCGACCTGTCCTTCCTGTCCGAGCTCCGACTGGGCCTGGACGAACGACTCCAGGCGCCCGTCCAGCTGGCTCCGCTGATCGACCCCAACCAGCACTCGTGCGGAACCGTCCACCCGCACGGCCACCGCGAACTGTCCCACCCCGAACCCGGCGTCTACCTGGTCGGCATGAAGTCCTACGGCCGCGCCCCCACCTTCCTCGCCATGACGGGCTACGAGCAGGTCCGCTCCGTCACCGCCGCCATCGCCGGCGATCTCGAGTCCGCCGACCGCGTCGAACTCACCCTCCCGGAGACCGGAGTGTGCGGCGGCGCCGGCCTCGTCGACGACCCGGCCGCCGGGCAGGCGGACGGCGGCGGCTGCTGCGCCCCCGCTCAGTCGTCCGTGCTCGTTCGGATCGGCGGCGACGCGCCCGCCGCCACAGCGGCCGGGGAGGCGTCGGCGGGCGGCTGCTGCGGCTCGTGACCGACCTCGGAACCCCCGGGGGCGGGGCAGCGACCGGAACGGGGGACCGGTCGCGGCCCCTCGCGTCGCCTCCGGGACCGGCCCGCGTCGCCTGAGGTGTGCCACGGGGATCATGACAGGGCCTCCCGCCCAGGCAAGGCAGGCGATGGCTGTGCGCCGCTCGGTCAGCCGTGAGCCAGTTGCTGTTCGGACCGGGGCGTGCATGCCGGTCCCGGCGCCACAGGGTCGGCATGCACGCCCCCGACGGTGGCAGCCCGTCCGGGTCCGTTGCCGGCCGGTGGCGGGTCAGTCAGGGGCGGCCGTCGGTCAGGAGGCCCACCCCGCCCAGGACGGTCAGGTCCGTGCGGAGCGGCGGGGCCGACAGCAGGGCGAGGACGTCGGCGGGGGTCGGGCCGTCGGCGGGAGGCGGAGCGGCGAGGGCGGCCTGTGCGCTGGCGTCGTCCCTCCAGACCTCGGTGACGTGGACCGTGTCCGGGTCGGTTCCGTCCTGGCTGATCAGGTAGATCTCACAGCCCGGGAAGCCGCGCAGCCTCTCCGCGACCTCGAGCAGGAGTGCGGCGAGCGCGCCTCCGCTGCCCGGGTGTGCGGTCATGACCATCAGTCGGCCGATCACGCTCAGACCAGGGTGGAGATGCAGAACGGGTGGCCGGCCGGGTCCAGCAGGACCCTCCACCGGTCGGGCTGCGGCTGAGCGGGGGGTTCGACGGCGCCCAGGGCGAGCAGCCGGGCCTGGGCGGCGTCCAGGTCGTCGACGCCCAGTTCGATGTGGGCCCTCTTCTCACGGGAGGGGTCCGGCCAGGTGGGACGCTGGTAGCCGGCCAGCCGGGAGAAGCCCAGGCCGGGCGCGCCTTCCTGGCCGAGCATGACGAAGTCGTCGCTGGTGTGGACGACGGGCAGCCCGAGGGCGTCGCCGTAGAAGCGGGCCAGCTCGGCCGGCTCCGGGCAGTCGAACGTGACGGCCGAGTAGCGAATCGCGGGCGCGGATGGGGTTCCGGTGCTCATGGGGAAGACGCTATGACGGGACCAGGACAGATTCGGTCCTGGTCATGAGGGAGACTGCGGTGTGTGATCAGCACCTCCGCCCGCCTGCTGCGACTGGTCTCGCTGCTGTCCGCGCGCCCGTTGTGGACCTGCGCCGAGCTGGCCGGGCAGATGGAGGTCACCGAGCGCACCGTCCGCCGGGACGTCTCCCGGCTGCGGGAACTCGGTTACGGCGTGGAGTCGGAGCCCGGGCCATGGGGCGGCTACCGCCTCAGAGGCGGTACGCGGGTTCTGCCACTGATCCTCGACGACGAGGAGGCACTCGCCGTGGCCGTCGCACTGCGCGAGGCCGCCCTCAGCGGCGTCCTCGGCAGCGACCAGGCCGCGCTGTCGGCGCTGTTGAAGCTACGCCAGGCCCTGCCCCCGCGGATCGCGGACCGACTGGGCGAGATGAATGCCGCGTTCGTGCACACACCCAGGCCCGACGAGCCGCAGATCGCCCCCCGCATGCTGCTGGAACTGGCCATGGCATGCCGCCGCAGTGAGCGCGTCCGCCTGTCGTACAGCGACCGGGCAGGGAAGGACACCGTCAGAGACGTCGACCCGTACCGCCTCGTGCACACCGGGCGCCGCTGGTACTTCGTCGCCCGGGACGTGGCGCGCGGCGAATGGCGGACGTTCAGGGCCGACCGGGTGACGCAGGCGCGACCGACCGGACACATGGTGGAACTCCTCGACCCGCCCGACCCGGCGCTGCTCGTCTCCCGAGGCATCGCCACCGGCGCCTACCCGCTCTACGTGACGATCCGTCTCCCGCTGCCCATGGAGCAGGCGGTGCGGATCATCCCGCCGACCGTCGGCGCGCACCACCCGGACGGTCCCGACGCCACCGTCGTCGAGATCGGCGGCCCCGATGCGGACGGGCTCGCCAGATACCTCCTCAGCCTGGGCGCCCCGCTACGGGTGCTGTCCCCGGACGACGTACGGCAGGCGCTGCTGCGCCGCACCCGCGAACTGTTCGAGGACAACGGGGGCGGTCAGCCGCTGTAAGGGTCGGGTCGGCACGAGCGCCGAACCTCGACCGGCTGCGCGGGATCCGCCTCCCGCCTCCCGCCTCGCGGTGACGGGTGCGGGAGAACACCGGTGAACCGCAAACCGCGTGTCCGGCCCTGACGGCACCGCCCCCCGTACGCCTTGGACTGTGCGCCAAGCAGATGTGGACTGTCCGCCAATGACGGGCGAAGAACCGCCGTACATCCTTGTGATCGCCGCAGTGATCCTGGGACTTGTTCCACATGGGACAGGCCCCTGATCGCAAGATCGCCGCGGTCATCTCAGCCAACCGCACCGACCTTCCGGGGGAACCACGCGATGAGAACGAGACGTTGTGACTGGCCGAGCTCGACCAGGACCGTGTCCACCGGTGTCGACACCAGGGTCACCTGAATGCGAGAGGTCGGCCTCCCGTGCCCGGTATTCCGGGAAACGACCGCAATCCGACACGAACCACAGCGGCGGCGAGGCAATGGTCCGCACTCGTCATGGGAGGCGGGCTCGCCGCGCTCGCCTTCGGCTCCCAGGGCGCCCCCTTCGCAGCGCCCAGGAGGCCCACCGCCCGGCCTGTCAAGGCGACTTCGGCAACGCTGTGATGGCCTGCTGCGATCACGGCTACGGCGGCCACTGCAAGGCCACCGTCAACTGCACGCGCTTGGACGGAGGGCGGCACGGACATCGTCGACGGTGTCGCCTGGCGTACCAGCGGCTGGTCGAAGGTCCACTGCCCGGCGCTGACGAGGTTCTCTTCGGCCGGGATCGTCACCAAGGCCTCGAAGGGAGGTCGTCCAGGACGCGGGGGCCGCTCAGTAAATGGGGCAGAGCGTCCGCGGCGTCCTGGCCGCGCCTTGCCAGAGCCGCCGCTGCGTCAGCAGGGGCGGCTCGGCCGTGCGCCTGTCGTCTGCGGCTGAGCCCGGTCGGACTCGGCGGAGCGTCACACCCAGGCGTGCCACGGCTTCGCCGACGGGCCGCAGCTCTACGTGTTCATGCCGTGGGACAGGTTCGAGCAGGCGATCGGGCCCGCGGGCGGGCCGGGTCCCGGTCAGATCTGGCGGGCGCGGGCGAGGGTGTCGAAGACCCACTGACGAAACACGAGCCGCGGGAAGAGGCGGCCCACTACGTCGAAGGTGAGCGAGAAGGACGGGCTCATCTTCACATCCCGGTGCACCGTGCGGACGCTGACGAAGGTGTCGGGAAGATGCCAACCCGATCCGATGGGTCCGATGCGATTGATCCGCGCGTGGATACGGTCCCCGAAGACCAGAGCCGCACAGCCGTGTTCCCGTGCCTTCGCCACCGGGACGCTGCCGGCCCAGCGGCTGAACTCGTCGAGATACCCGTGCTCGGACAGCTCGCGCAACGTGATCTTCTCCATCCGCACGTCCTCCGGGCCGTCGAGGAACACCATCAGTTGCGGCACCCCCTTGCGGCGCCGCCAATGGACGGGGAGGTCCCGGACGACGCAGTCCAGCACGCGCAGGACGTCCGCGCGCGCCGCGGGATCCAGCGACCGAAGTTCTCTCAGCATGTACGCGCCAGTTTCGCTCACCCCGTAAGCATCCACGAGACCAGCCACCGGCTCCAGGGCTTCGGCGTGGTCGAAACGCTGCGGGGACGAGTCGGCCCGAGGCCAGCCACCGGCTCCAGGGCTTCGGCGTGGTCGAAACGCTGCGGGGACGAGTCGGCCCGAGGCCGGCGGCCGGTGCCGACGCCTGCGCGGACGAGGCGATGGGCGCGACCTGCGGTTCGCCCCCACAATGCTCGACCACCTCGTCTTCGCGGACGAGGAGGACGCCGACCCCAAGGAGGTGCTCGCCGCCGTCTACGACCGGCTTCGCTCCTCAAGCGTCCACCGCTCGCGGAGTGTGGGCGGCCTTCCCGGCAGCCTCGCGCGCCAGCCACTCCTGGTAGGCCGGGGCCTGCCGGGCCGCCTCCCAGTAGGCTCCCTCCAACTCGTCGAACCCGAGGTCGAGTTCGTCCGCCGTCCGAGCCGCGAGCAGCAGCCGAACCCCTATCGGGTCACCGTGGAGAGGCCGGATGGCCAGGTCGGAGCGGGGCGGGAGCGAGGTCGGCTGGCTGACCGTCACGACCTCGCCGATGGCGGCCAGGAAGTAGGCGGTGAGGTAGTCGCCGTGCAGCAGGTCCGGCTCGATGCCGGCGGCGCGCAGCACCCGGCACACTCCGTCCCACTCGCCGTCGACCGTGGCGTCCACCATCCAGCGGTCCTGTGCGAGGTCCGCGAGACGCACCTCCGGCCGGGACGCTGCGGGATGGTCGGCGGCCATGGTGACGAACTGGGGTTCGCGCTCGACCAGGATCCGCACAGACAGCCCGTTCGGGACGCGCAGCGGGCTGCCCTCGACCTCGTGCACGAACGCCAGGTCGAGCCTGCCCTCGGCCACCTGCCGCAGTAGGGCGTTCGCCGACACGTCCATCTGCAGGCTGGGCTCGACCGTGGGCACGCGGGCGCGCAGCCGCCTGAGCCAGCCCGGGACCGCCCGGCTGGCCGTGGCGCCGACGCGCAGCCGGGGACCGCCCGCCGCGCGGGCGGCCGCCGACCGGGTCTCGATCACGATGGCGGAGAGTTCGGCGACGAGCGGCCTGGCGCGGCTCACCACGGCGTGTCCGAGGGGCGTGGGGCGGCTGCCCGTACAGTCGCGGGCGAAGAGCCGGCCGCCGAGCAACTGCTCGATGCGGCGCAGCTGGGTGCTCAACGAGGGCTGGGTCATGCCCAGTTCACGGGCAGCCTTGTGCAGACTGCCGGCGTCGGCGATGGCGCACAGCACGCGTAAGTGCCTCACCTCGAGCTCCATGCGCGGAGCGTAAAGGCTGGGCCTGGTGAGGCACCAGATGTTCAAACGCGAAGGAAACAGCACGAGTCGCCCTGATAGCGGCGGGCTATCGCCTGTTGCCATCATCCGCTCGGCCACCGCGCTGCCCCACACTCGGGTCGACCGATCGTTCACCACCCCACATGAACGAGTAGGAGCCCCCCACATGACGTTCACCCGTACGTCCCCCGCGTCCTCCGCGAAGGCCTCCAGGAGACTGCTGGCGCTCGGTCTGGGCGTGACGTTCGCGGCCCTGGGCGGCGCGGTCCCGGCGAGCGCCCAGGCCACCGGCTCCTCCACGGCCGTCCGTGCCGGCTACACCGGTTCGGCCCAGGAGGCGGCGAACAACAAGGCGTTCTTCGAGGCCGTGCTCAACTCCGTCGCGAAGAAGCAGGCGGCCGATCCCAGCCTGAGGTCCGTGACCGTGTACTACAACGCCTCCCAGGCGCCGAGCTTCCGGTCCCAGATATCGAGCGCCGCCTCGGTGTGGAACAGCTCCGTGAGCAACGTGAAGCTGCAGTCCACCTCGGGCGGCGCCGACTTCTCGTACTACGAGGGCAACGACTCCCGCGGGTCGTACGCCTCCACCAACGGCCACGGCAGCGGCTACATCTTCCTCGACTACGCCCAGAACCGGCAGTACGACTCCGTCCGGGTGGCGGCGCACGAGACCGGCCACGTGCTGGGCCTGCCTGACCACTACAGCGGCCCGTGCAGCGAACTGATGTCCGGCGGCGGACCCGGCACCTCCTGCACGAACCGGTACCCCAACGCGACCGAGCGGTCGCGCGTCAACCAGCTGTGGGCCAACGGCCTCGCCAAGGCTCTCGACAAGCTGAACCGCGTGCGCTGACAGCCAGGCTGACTCTGCGTCCTTCTGCGTCCTTCGCGGCAAGCGGGCCGTGCCCCGGCGGCACGGCCCGCTCCCGCCGTGCCCGCGCCGCGACCCCCGCAGATCAGCCCCGCACCGTGGCCTCCATGGCTGACGTCCTGTCAACTTCGCGCGTCAGGGGGCCCCGGCACCTGCACCTGCCCCAGCACCTGCCCCGGCCCGGCCCCGGCCCCAGCACCTGCCCCGGCCCCGGCACCTGCCCCGGCCCCGGCTCCGGCCCCCGCACCTGCCCCGGCTCCGGCTCCGGCTCCGGCCCCGGCACCTGCACCTGCCCCGGCTCCGGCACCTGCCCCGGCTCCGGCACCTGCCCCGGCACCTGCCCCGGCACCTGCCCCGGCTCCGGCACCTGCCCCGGCACCTGCCCCGGCTCCCGCTCCGGCATCGGCACCGGCTTCGTCGACTGCGGCGAGCGCCTCCGCGGCCTCGGCCCGGCGTGGGCTGCGTGGCGCGGCGAGGGCGTCGCGGGCGGTGATGAGCGTCTCCCGGGCCTTCGGATGTCCCGTGGCGCCGAGCACGTGCTCGAGGCCGAGCCGGGCTTGCTCCGACCAGGCCGGCATCTGCGCGGCGTCGAAGGCGGCGAGGGCTTGGCGCAGCGGCTCTTCGGCCTCGGGCCAGCGTTTGAGGGCCGCGAGGTCGTTGCCGATCTGCTGCTGGGCGGCGGCGTGGTAAAGGGCGACGGCGTAGTAGAGGGCGATGACGTCGTCCGTGGGGTTTCGCCCAGGCCGGGCTGCCCGGCGACCACGGTGACCGTCGGCGGGCCCGGATCGGCGGCCCGCGCCAGTTCCAGCGGCCGGGCCAGGGCCGGACCCCGCGCGGTGAAGTCCTGGATGTCACGCGGCAGAGCCAGGCTGCCAGAACCCGCCGGGCCCGTGGCCCCCATGGGACGCCGGCGTCCGGCGGCGGCGGACTTGTCCAGCCTCACGGCCTCGGCGTCGTCGAGTCCCAGCGCTTCGGCCGGCGCCTCGACGATACGGCGCTGGTGCGCCCGCGTTCCATGTCGGCGGCCAGCGCCCTGACGCTCACCCAGGCCGCATGCGACAGCGCCTCCTCGCTCAGCCCGGCGCGGACCCGCGGATTCGGCAACTGCTCCCCGAAGCCCGCCGTGGAAGGCGTGCCGACGCGCACCGTCGATGTCCCCGATCATCCGGCTCGTCCGCATGCGAGCGCCCGGCAGAAGTACGGACGACGGTACTTCCGCCGGTAGAACCGCCTGGGCGAGGGGGACCGGAAATGATCGACTGATGGCTGACGGGGACGCCGCCAGGCTCGCACGCACCGCGCTCGACACCCGCCGGCCGACGGCTGCCGGGACCGAGAGCCGGTGCGGGTCCGGGGGCGGCGCCGACCACCCGCCGTCGGCGGACCACCGCCACGCGGTCCGCCGTCCACCCGCCGTCGGCGGACCACCGCCACGCCGTAGTTCACCGAACGGGGACCTCTCATATGAACAGCAGCAACGAGCCCACCGCAGGGTTGTCCAGGCGCAGCGTCCTGGCCGCCGCCGCGCTGACCGCCGGCGCCGTGGCGTACCAGGCGGGCCGCGCTCCCGCGGCGTCGGCCGCCGCCAAGCCGGCCATCTTCTACGCCCCGCACCAGGACGACGACGCGATCGGGCTGGCCGGGTCGATCCTGGAGCACAAGGCGGCGGGCCGGCCCGTCTACCTCGTCCTGGTGAGCAACGGCCGCAACCCCGACCTGGCCGTGCGCATGAACACCGACCCGTGCCCCCTGACCCAGTGGTCCAGCCCGCATCCGTGCGCCGCGGGCGGCCGGCACCACCTGTCCTGGCCCACCGACGGGACCACCGGGATCGTCGCCGGCCGGACCGCCGAGTTCAGGGCCTCCGCGAAGGCACTGGGCGTGGACAAGGTCATCAACTTCAAGGTGGCGGACGACGGATTCTCCAGCGACTCCGCCTACAACAAGCTGGTCGACCGGATCGACGCGAAGGTCAGGGCGCTCGCCGCGCAACACCCCGGCGCCTCGCACAAGTTCACCGCCGGCTGGCTCGAACACACCGAGACGCACAAGGCGTGCAGCGACGTGGCCTACCGCCTGATGAACGACGGCACGATCTCCGATGTGCGCTTCAACCACGTCTACGCCTACGAGCGCCCCCGACAGGACCGCGCGGACGGCGCCGCCTACGTCCTGAACATCCCCGACGCCCACATGAAGATCAAGCGCAACGCCATGTACGCCTACAACACCTGGGACCCCACCCGAAACCTGTACGCCCTCGGCTACCACAGCGTCCCGGAGCTGCTGGAGGCCGCGCACGCAGACCCGCGCGAGTTCGTCCACACCCTGCCCTCCGGCTACCGGCCGGGCAGGGGCAACTGATTACCGAGCACAGCACACAGGCACCACGACACCGGCCGACGGCTGCGAGCCGCGGCCCCGTACCACCAACGGGGGATTTCTCCATGAACACCGCACGTCACCGCTCCACGCTGCTCGCCCTCGCCGGCACGGCCCTCGCCTTGTCCCTCACCGCCTGTCAGAACGGCTCAGGCGTCCAGTCCTCCTCCACGGCGACCGACGCGGCCACGGTGGCGTCGTCCCCGGGCGCCGAGGCGTCGACGACCGGCGGCGGCACCGGTGCGTCCGGGTCGGCCGGCGGGGCGAGCTCCACGGGATCGAAGGGCTCGACGGGCACCGCCGCCTCGGGTTCGGCCGGCGGGACCGGTGAGCAGGCAGCGGCCTCCACAGCGGTGTGCACCGCGGGGGACGTCCAGGTCACCGCCGCCCGGCAGGACGGACCGCCCTACACCCACATCGTCCTGACCGCGAAGAACACCGCCGGTCACCCCTGCCGGTTGGCTGGCTTCCCGCACGTCCAGTTCCTGGAGAGTCATCGGCAGGACGTCCCGGCCGTCGCCAAGAGCAAGCCGGCCACACCGGTCGTGCTGGCGGCGGGCGCCCCGGCCTACGCCCTGGTGAAGCTGTCGGACGGCGGAGTCGACGAGGACAACGAACCCGTGGCGGGGTTCTCCGTCACGCTGGAGGGCGACTCCACGGTCATCGCCGTCACCGCGCCCGGCAGCGAGGGCATCGCCGTCGACCCGGCGAAGGCCCTCACCGGCTACTGGACTCCCGAACTCCGCAACGGAGCGGACGACTTCTGAGTCCCACCGCGCGGGACAGGACGCTCCGGCTCAGGGGCAGCTCTCGCCGAACTTGACCGCCCCGAACTCGACGGGCTGTCCGTTCAGTTCCGCTCCCGCGGCGGGCTTCTGCGTGCACACCTGCCAGTTCGACTCCACGAGCACGAACCGGTCTTCGGCGGCGTCCTTCACGGAGATCGACGTCCCGGAGTCCAGGGCGGCACGGGCGGCCTTCACGCTCTTGCCCGCGAAATCGGGCATCGTGCCGCGGGCCTTGGCCGGCGGGGCCTGGTCCTTGGCGGGGCAGGTCTCGTCGAGCTTCACCGCTCCGAAGTCGAGCTTGGTGTCGACGGGCACGGTCTTGCCGGCTGCGACGTTCTGTGTGCAGACCTTCCAGTTGCGGTCGAAGGCCTGCATGCGGTCGCGGCCGAGGGAGTCGTGAGAGGCGAGGCTGTAGAAGCCGAGCGACTGGGCGCTGTCCTGGGCGGATTGCAGGCCCATGCCGACGAAGTCGGGGACGGTCTTCGTCTCGGTCTTGTCGTCCTTGCTGCCCGCGGTCTTCGCCGAGCCGGTGGCGGACGGCGTGCTGCTGTTGTGCACATCGTCGGGCCCGCAGGCCGACGTGATGCCGGCGATGACGAGTACGCCGACCGCTAGGCCGATGATGTTCCGGCTGACCATGGGTGCCCCCTTGTTATGCAGGTGGTGATCCTGGCGAGCCTAGGACCGGCGGGGAGAGCCTGTGCCGGACGTGATGGTGCTGTGACCCGAATGGGCGGATTCGGGCGTATGTGCGACCCGTTCGCTGCCCCGGTGTGTCGGGTGATCGGATGCGAGGACACCGGACGGCGTGGTGGCCCGCACGCGCCGCCGGCTACTCCAGGAGCACGGGTGGGCCAGGCTCCTCCGTGACGCCATGTCGTGTGGCAGGCGGCCACACCATCGCACCCACCCCATAGACGACAAGCCACACGGGTCGGCCGGCCCGCGCAGCAGGGCTGCCGCTGCGAGGAGCCGACCGTCGTGACCGGCCACCCTGTCGAGAGACCACCCCCGCGGGTGCGGGCAACGGGCGGTCGAGACGGATGCGGTCAGTGCTCGCAGAGGGAGAACTCTCGCTCGTAGAGCTGCTCGTTGTGTTCGTCGACGAAGAACTTGCGTTCCTGCATGAGCTGTCGGCGGAAGTCCTTGGCCTGTTCCAGCGTCATCGTCGAGGTGTCGGACCAGGGTTGCTGCGGTGGCACATCGGACGTCGAGACGATTCTTTCCGACGGGTCGACCAGGAAGAACGCGAGAATTTTGCGATATCCGGGACGCGTGGGGTCCGCGAGGCGGAAAGAGCCGACGCGGTGCTGCAGGATGTTCGGGAAGGCCAGGCAGCGGCCCGCTGGGGTCGATGCCGATCCCAGCAACTGGTTCAGCGCGTCTTCGTTCTCGAGTCCGTAGACCTCACGCAAGCCGTTGTCGTCGTTCTGTTCGTAGTGCGGATCGTCGAGTGCCGCCCGGAAACTCAGCCGGCTTTCGGTGATGTTCTCGCTGTCCCAGTAGTAGATGCCGGTCGAGACGATCCGCTCGTTCATCATCCCCTCGACATGCCAGGAACCGCCGGCGTACTCGGGCTTGTCCGGGGTGAGATGAATGGTGGCGAGCTTGACGATGACCTGGAGGCTGCGGCCGCGCAGGTCGACTCGGGCGGACTCGTCGGGCGCCTCGGGCGGGGTGAAATCCGGGGCGTCCGGGATGACCGGGCTCCGGTTCTCCCACCAGTCGTCCTGTGCCTCTTCCCATACGCGGACGGCTTCTGCGTGGGCCGCAGCGTCACCGTAGGAGGACTTGTCCGGATACTCCGGCTCCGAGTCGTACCACCCGTACGGGTCGGCCTCGATCCGCACGGGCCGCGGATGGCGCAGATCCGTGAGCACGTTCTCGAACAGCGGGCGCAGGCGCGCGAACAAGTGCGGTAGGACGTCGACCAGTTCACGGTGGGTCTCGGGGTGAACGTTGTTGACGTACGACCGGAAGGCGACAGCGCCGTCGTCACTGACGTCGACGTCCGTGGGCAGCCACTGGAATGTCTCCGAGAACTCGTACTTGGAGTAGGGGTCCGTCGGATTCTGCCAAGCCCTCTCGGGCCCGCCGCTCACTTCTCTCACCAGGCAGAACAGTGAGGGATGAACCAGATCCAGCACTTGGCCGTCGGATCCGGGATGCCAGTCCAGTTCTGCTTCGGGAACCTGCTCCAGAACCCGGACCGCCTCGCGCAGCCGGGATCTGAGCTTGTCGTCCACCAGGGCGTCCGACTGCCACACCCCGTCGACGCCGGACACCTCGACGCCGGTTCGTTCATCCCTCAGTGCGGCGTAATACCGAAGTTCAGCGAGCACGTAACGAATCTGCGCTTCGGTGAGGCCCTGGGCGGCGGCTTCTTGCGTCCACTTGGCGACGATGCCGGCATCGTTCATCTTGTCGAACCATTCCGGCTTCGCCCGGATGAGCGAGCTGCACTGCATCATCTCAATTTCGCGCAGAGTTCGGGGTGTTGCGTACGCTATGGAACGGGATGCGTTGAAGGGCAGCGGGAAAGCAGACAGGCCGGTCAACTCTTCTGGTCCTCCCAGTCGGTGTGCGGTGGCGGGAACGATACTTCAGCAGACTGACACCGCAGCCGCGGTCCACCTCGGACTGTGAGCGCGGCCCGCGACGGCGCGGTGGGTCGTCGCCGGTAGGCTGCGGCGGTGCGTACGGTCGAGCTCTTGCTGGATGAGGCGGCGGACCTTGCCGTCCGGGAGGCGTGGCGGCGGCTCGCGGAGGCGGGGCTGCCCAGTCAGGCGCGCCACCGTTCACCGACCAACAGCCCGCACCTCACGCTGGCCGCCTGTGCGGAGTTGACCGCTCCGATTCGCTGGGAGCTCGCCCAGGTGGCCGCAGCCCTGCCGCTGCCCGTGCGGTTCACCGGTCTGGTCCGCTTCGAACGGCCCACCTCGGTCCTGGCCTGGGCGTTGGACCTCGACCCCGTGCTGGTGCGCTTGCACCGCCGGGTGTGGGAGGCGGTCGCCTCGGACAGCCCGCCCGAAACCCTCAACCCTTTCCATGAACCCGGACGCTGGAGTCCGCACGTCACCCTCGGCCGGACCCGGAGGGCCGGCGCCTTCGCCGGCCGACGGATTCCCGAGCTGCTGCCCATGCCGCCGCTGTCGGTGCGGCTCACCACCCTGCGCAGCTACGACACCGAAACCGGCGCCCTGGAATTGCTGGAGCCCCGTTCCTGAGACAGCCGCCGGCCCCGACCGGTCGGCGCACCGCGAACTGGCGCCCGCGGAGCCGAGCGGCAGAGCGGGGGCGGCGCAGGGGCGGATGACCGGAGCAGTGGCGCGCTCTCGGCGCTCACCCTGGTCGGCACCCGCCCGGTCGCGCCCGGCCCGCCGGACGACGACCTCCCCGGCCATGACCAAGCCACGATGAGCCGGCCGTTCGCGCGTCCATCGCCCGACTGGGCGGACCGCGAGGCGGTGGCCGCGTTCGCCGCCGCCGGCGCGGAGACCCTCGGCGACGGTCCCGCCGCCGCGCGGGTGCTCGCCGCGCGCATCTGGGACCGCAGGCCCAGTGCCGCACCCCCGGCCCACAGGGCCAACCAGATGGGCATGGTGTTCTCCAGGCTCGACTGCCGGCCCCGCTGGCGCGAGCGCCTGCCCGAGATCGAGATCCCCACGCTCGTCGTGCACGGATGCCGCGACCGGTTCTTCCCCGTCGGCAACGGCGAGGCGATCGCGCGCGAGATCCCTCGGGTGCGGCTGCTCGTCCTCCAGGACGCCGACACGGCGATCCCCGACATGGCGAACGACGAGGTAGCCGAGGCGATGCTCACGCTGGGTCAAGGGCCGGCGCGCGCCGCGCACCCACCGGGGCCCGCCTGCTGTCACGTGCCCTTCATCACGATTTGCCCATTTGCTGCCGGAGGTGTGCCTATAACTGAAGGTAGACCTCGCTGCGCTCCGTCGGCGATCAGCGCCTGGAGCACGGACCGATGACAGTGGCATGGGAGAAGCGTTTGTTCACGCTGTGTAAACGACCTACCGGGCTGGTGGCTACGGCCGGCGTACTCGGCGGCGTCCTGGCAGTCACGGCACTGGGCGGTACCAGCAACGCCGCCACCGGCGGCGACCCTGCCGGGAAGCACCCGAAGGCGACAGCGCAGGCAGAGCAGGCGAGTGCGGAGGAAGCCTCCGACGCTCGCATACAGATCACGCCTGGGCAGGGCGCCTACGACGTCGGGGTCAACGATCCGGTCGGTGTCACCGTCGGTAAGGGCAAGCTCACCAGGGTGACGATGACCGCCGTCGCGACCGGGGCCGAGGTCTCGGGCAGGCTGTCCGCGGACCGCACATCCTGGAAGCCGAACGACCGGCTGGAGCGGGCCACCAAGTACCAGATCGCCGCGGAGGCCCAGGACGCCAAGGGCCGCTCGGCCACCGGCAACGCCACGATCACCACAGTCTCTCCGGCCAACGACTTCATCGGGCACGTCTCTCCCGAGGACGGCTCGATCGTCGGCGTGGGCATGCCGGTCACGGTCACCTTCGACCACGCGGTCGGTGACAAGGCCTTCGTGCAGTCGGAGATCGGGGTCAGCTCCAGCAGCGGCCAGCGGGTCGTGGGCCACTGGCTCAACGGCCAGCGCCTGGACTTCCGCCCCGAGAACTACTGGAAGGCCGGCTCCACCGTCACCGTCACGCTCGACCACCAAGGCGTGCGGAAGACGGTCACGTTCACGATCGGCCGGAGCCAGATCAGCACCGTCGACGCCAGGACGAAGCAGATGACCGTCGTCCGGGACGGCAAGGTGATCAAGACCATCCCGATCTCGTCGGGCAGCTCCGAACACCCGACGTACAACGGTCGGATGGTGATCTCCGAGAAGTTCCGGAAGACCCACATGAACGGTGCGAGCGTCGGCCTCACGGAGAAGAACGGCAAGCCCTCGTACGACATCGAGGCCGTCCCGCACGCCATGCGGCTCACCGACTCCGGCACCTTCATCCACGGCAACTACTGGGGCACCGACGCCGTCTTCGGCAAGGTCAACACCAGTCACGGCTGCGTGGGACTCAAGGACGTCAGGGGCGGCGGCGACGCGAGGCAGCCCGCCGCTTGGTTCTTCGACCACTCGGTGACCGGCGACATCGTGATCGTCAAGAACTCCACGGACAAGAGCGCGTTGGCCCCCGACAACGGCCTCAGTGACTGGAACATGTCCTGGAGCGAGTGGGTCGCCGGCAGCCCGACCGGCTGACGCGGCCACACTCCGCGCCGGCGCACCGGCATCCCCTCCCCGGCCGGGTCACAGTGTTCGTCAGCCTGGCTGTCGCTCCCCGTGACGCCGGCCCGGACCCGTTGCCCGCGCCGCCGACCGATGGCCGCGAGGGCGAGATTCGCAGGCACGTCCCTGACGACGCCGAGCAGCGAACGCAACTGGGTCAGGGTGGCCCGTCCGGTGTCGGCGGCGACGCGGTCGAAGACCTCCGCCGGGGCGTCCCCGCGGTCCGTGGCGACCGCCTCGTCGCGCCGGGCGAAGGGACCGGCCACCGCCTGGAGCACCATCAGGCCGACCGAGTGCGTCACGATGTCGTGCATGTCCCGGGCGATACGGGCGCGTTCGCGCGACACCGCTGCCGTCCACTCCTGTTCGAGGCGCCGGGCACGCTCGGCGTGCTCCGCGGCTTTGCGAGCGGCGCGCGTGTTCGGACGGGCCCAGCGCGAACGCGGCGAAGAAGGCCGTCCGCAGGAGCGGATGGACGTCGGCGTTCTCCCGCGGCAGGGCCGGCGAGACGTAGAGCGCGGCACAGTTCGCGGCGGCCGGGCAGCCACGGTGCCGTGGCTGCCCGGTCGCCGCGTGTCAGTTCTCCAGGCGCCAGCGCTGGTTGGCGCCGCCGCTGCAACTCCACAGCTGGAGCTTCGTGCCGTTGACGGTCCCTTGGCCGACCGCGTCCAGGCAGAGCCCCGATTGCGCCGCTGTGATCGTGCCGTCGGGATTGATGTTCCATTGCTGGTCGGTCTGTCCGTTGCAGTCCCAGATCGCCGCCGGGGCGCCGTTGTCCCCTGCCTGGCCGGAGGCGCGCAGGCACTTGTCGCCGTAGACGACCAGTTGCTTCGCGGTGGTGTGGGTCCACCGTTGGTTGGCGCCGCCGTTGCAGTCCCACAGCTGGGCCTGGGTGCCGTTGGCCGTGGCGGAGTTGCCGATGTCGAGGCAGCGCCCCGACTGCTGGCCGACGATCTTCTGGTTGCCGGTGGGCGGCGGCGGGGGCGTACCCGAGTCGAACTGCGTGAAGAACTGCCACACCGCTGCCGACGTCCAGGTGCGCCAGCCGTCACCGGTGGAACCGTCTATGGGACCGGGGTCGTGGCCCGCTCCGTCGAACGCGGCCCAGACGACGGGGTATCCCGGCCTGCATCCGGAGTAGGCGGTGATGATGTGCGTCAGGCTGCCGTAGGCCGGCTCGGGCGGGTTCTGCCGGGTGCAGCCGTTGTCGCGGACGAAGGTGTCGCGCAGTTCCCGTCCCGAGGAGATGGGCAGCACGTTGTCCCTGATGCCGTGCAGGCCCATGTAGGCGATGGGCTGGGCGCCGCCGTTGCATCCGCTGAGGTTCGCGCCGGAGTAGGCCGCGACCGCGCGGAAGACCGTGGCCCGGGAGCAGGCGAGGGCGTACGACATCGCGGCGCCGTAGCTGAAGCCGGCGGAGAACAACTGCGTGGTGTCGACGCACAGTCCTGCTTCGAGCTGGCTGACCATGGCGTCGACGAAGGCCACGTCCTGGCCGCCGGGGTTGGCCCAGCCGTTGCCGTTGCCCTGGGGGGCGACGAAGATCGTGCTGTTGTTCGCGTCCGCCAGGCGACGCAGGCCGTAGTAGGACCAGTTGTAGCCGTCCGTTCCGCCCGAGTCGACGTCGTTGGCCGTGCCGCCGCGCCAGTGGAAACCGAAGACGAGCCGGTAGGGGTGGTTGTTGTCGTAGCCGGCCGGGACCCGCAGCAGGTAGGTGCGTGTCTGGCCGCCGCTCTGGATCGTGTGGGCGCCACTCGCCAGCGCCGGGGGTCTGCCACAGCCCGCAGTCGCCCGGACGGCGGCGCCGGTGGCCGACGCGGGCGCGCCGAGGCCGCTGCTGAACGAGGTGCCCGCAGCTGACAGGACGAGGAGTAACGCGGCCACGATCGACAGGAAGAGCGGTTTGCGTTGCATACACTCCTTCTTCCGTGGTTGAGGACGGGTGGGGGAGGTGGGCGGCCGGGGCGTATCAAGCCCCGGTGACGGTCCATGCGTTGTTGGTGCTGGAGTTGGGCGTCCACATCACCGTGGTGGAGCCGACGGTGGTGCTGCCGCCGCCGTCGAGGGCGGTGCCGGTGCCCCGGTTGACGATCTGGTAGCGGTCGCCGCCGAGGCTGCGGAGCGACCACTGCTGGTTGTCGCCGCCGTTCCAGGTCTCCTGGCGGGCGGGAGCGCCGTCGGCGGAGTCGCCCCAGCTGTCGGCGGCCATGCCGTTGGTGCGGTTCATGACGCGGTAGTAGCCGTTGCCGAGATCGGTCAGCTGCCACTGCAGATTGGTGCTTGCGTCGTAGTTCCACTGCTTGAGGTCGGAGCCGGATGCGACGTCGCCCCCGCCGTCGAGCACGAGTCCGCTGGCCACGTTGGTGATCTTCACCCAGCTTGTGGAGCCGCCGGGCGCGCCGAGGACGGGGATCGCACCGGAGAAGGTGAGCTTGACCGTGTACGCCAGCGCAGTGAACGGCGGGTCGGACGAGGGCATCGTGAAGTGCAGGCCGGAAGCGTCCTGGACCGGTGCGGGCAGGTCGGTGTAGGCGCCGGCGGCGTTGTTCAGCAGTTGCGCGCCCGTCAGGCTGCCGAGGTTGATCCGGTTCGAGTTCAGCGTCGTCACGGTCATGGTTGAGCCCTGCCAGCCGAGCGCGGTGGCGTAGAGCGCCTTGTCGTCCTGGCTGCGGGTGAACCGGATGTCCTTGGCCGTGCCGGCCACCGGTCCGCTGAAGGAGCCGCCGCCCATCCTGGTGGGACCTTCGCCGTAGCTGGTCCAGGAGCGGGTGGCGTAGACGGCCTCTCCGAAGCGGCCGAGCCAGTCGCCCATGCCGAGAAGGATCGACTGCTGCCCGGACGGGATGGCGCCGTCGGCCGTCGGGGCGATGTTCAGCAGCATGCTGCCGCCCTTGCTGACCCGGTCGATCAGCGAGTGGAGCAGGGCCTGCGTCGAGTAGTAGCCGATGCCCACCGTGTAACACCAGCTGGAGGAGGAGATGCTGTCGTCGGTCAGCCAGTAGGGGGTGAGCAGCCCCGCCGGGCCGCCGCGCTCGAAGTCGAAGACCTCGCCCTTGTTGTCGAGGCCGTCCTTGTAGGTGGCGACGACGTCTTTGTTCCAGGACACGGCCTGGTTGTAGTAGTGCGCGAGGAACTGGAGCCGGTAGGACTCCTGCACCAGGCCGAGGTCGAAGTCCTGCCAGATCAGGTCCGGCTGGTAGCCGTCGATGACCTCGACCAGCTTGTCGTACCAGAGCTTGTTCTCCACCGCCGAGCCCTGCTGGCCGAAGAGGACGCGCAGCGCCGGGTCCGACTGGGAGGGCACGTGGTCGTAGAAGCCGTTGAAGTGGTAGGCGTGGTGCAGCGAGGCCATGAACTTCAGCCCCTGCGCGCGGATGGCCTGTGCCTGCAGCGCCGCGAGGTCGAGTCGGGGGCCGTGCCGGACCGAGTTCCAGGGGTTGGCGCGGCTGTTCCACATGGAGAAGCCGTCGTGGTGCTCGGCGACCGGGCCGGCGAACCTCGCGCCGGCGGACCTGAACAGCCGGGCCCAGGCGTCCGGGTCCCAACTGCCCCCCTGGGAGGCCAATTTGGGCGCGAACTGCACGTAGTCGCCGGCCTTGTCGCGGGCGCCGTCGATGAAGTTGCTGTACGGCCATGCCGAGGGGTCGCCGTAGGTGGTGATGTGGTGCCTGTTCTCGTTCGAGCCGCCGATGTACATGTTGCGCGGGTACCACTCGTTCCCGAACGCGGGAACGCTGAAGGCGCCCCAGTGGTAGTAGATGCCGAACTTGGCGTCCCGGAACCAGGCCGGGGCCGGGGGGTGCTGGTCCACCGAGGACCAGTTCGCCGTATAGCTTCGGGGGCCGTCGGTCGCGGCGGCCTCGGGGGCGAATCGCAGCAGGCCGAAGGCCGTGGCCGCGCCGGCCGCCGCCAGCAGTCGGCGCCGGTTGAGCGGCAGTGACGAGGAGGACATGTGGGGGGCCTCTCGGGGGATCGACGGGGTGGAGCGGGGGTCGTCGGCCGGTCGTCGGGTCAGTCGCGCGTCCACTTCTGATGGCTGCTGCCGGTGCAGGTCCACAGCTTGAGCAAGGTGCCGTTGGCCGTGCCCGCGCCGGTGGCGTCGTCGATGCGCGGACGCGGGGCTGGTGAGGGAAGGCAAACCCGCGGGACGCGTCGGTGTCTCAGCCGTGCCGGGGCCGCGCCCCCTCGCAGGCGAAGGGGGCTCAGCGGTAGCCGGCCGCGGTGACGTTGGCCTGCACGGCGTTGTCGGTCGCGTCGGAGGGGTAGCCGGCGACGATCGCTCCTTCGTAGAAGGTGCCGGCGCTGAGGTTGGCGCCGCCGCCGGGCTTGCAGCAGTCGCCACCGCTGCCCAGGACGATGGCCCCCTGCTTCTTCATGGGGCTGTATCCGCCGGGAAGCCCGCCGTCCCACAAGGTGGTCAGGCCACCGGATTGCGCGTCCCCGCCCTTGAGGGCGAACCTCGACGTTCCGTTGTTCTTCAGCATCGCGGTGACGAACTTGCTGCGAAGAGCCCGCTGGCCGGAGTTCCAGGACTGGCTGCCGCCGGAGTACAGGCCCCACTCGAGGTCGGCCTGCACCCAGGGACCGCCGCCGGCGCAACCGCCGAACCAGCACTGAGTGCCGAAGTTGATCGCGTCCATCGCCCCGGCGGCGTCAGCCTTCCGGCTCGTCTCGCTGTTGCCGTAGTCGAAGCAGCAGCCGCCGTTGACGTGGGTGCCGCTGGTGACCATGTACTCCCCTTCAGGAGCGGCGCCGGTCGGCACGCCCGTCAGATGACCGTCGCGCCAGTAGCTGTTGCCGGGACTGATGTACAGCGAGTACGCCTTGGCGCCTCCGGCGGTCAGCGACTCGGAGGTCGCCTTCGCAGGACTGCTCCGACTCGATCCCGGGACCTGGGTCGATCCCTGGTACCACAGGTCGTTGCCGTGCCCGGACTGGTCGCGCACGACCGTGATCACGCACGTGGCGCCCGCGCAGAACGAGTCCTGCGCCGCGGCGTCGGCGAAGCCGCCCGGGGCCAGCACGCCGATGTCCCTGGTCGCGTTGTCCGAGGAACGCCTGACCTGGTAGAGCGGGCCCCGGTACTCGCCCGACAGCGCCCGCACCGTGCTGTGCGCGGCCACGCACGGCGTGCCGCCCGCGGCGTAGAGGTCGCACGGGCCCGCTGCGCCGGGCGGGGGCGGAGACGTCGGCGTGCTCCACTTCTGGTTGCTCCGGCCGGTGCAGGTCCACAGGACGACCGTCGTGCCGTTGGCCGTGCCCGCCCCGTTGACGTCCAGACAGGATCCGGACCGGACGGCGGTGACGGAGCCGTCGGGGTTCTGCCGCCACACCTGGCTCGTCCGCCCGTCGCACGAGCGGATGACCACCGGGGCTCCCGGCGCCGTCCGGTCGTCGTAGGCGTCCACGCACCGGGTGCCGCTCATCGTCCTCAGCTCACCCTCGGACGCGAACGCGAACGCCTGGTTGGTCTGGCCGTTGCAGTCCCAGACGTCCAAGGTCGTCCCCGGCGTGTCGACGTTGCCCCTGACGTCCAGGCACCGCCCCGACGCCGAGCTCGTCAGGGGCGCGGCAGCGGCCGGCGCCGACCAGGTCGGCGCTGTCTCCAGCAACACGAGCAGCAGTGCCATCACGCAGACGACGACGGCGGCCGCCGGCAGGCGTGGTGCACGAGCGAGGCTCCGCGGCGGAGCGGTTGAAGGCTGCATTTCTGTTCCTCGGATATGCGGGGGGAAGGGGACAGAGAGTGCCGTGCCTGTCGGAAGGGATGGGTCAGCGAGGCGGCTCCACCTGCTGCAGACCGCTCCCGTGGTGTCCGAGAGCACCCGAAGGGAACGCTCAGACATCCCATGTCATCAGTGATCCCACGCATCTGATGCCCTGTCAATACACATGCCTAGCCTGCCAGGACTGGATCCATCCCATGTCTAAGGGGTCGGTGCCTGATGAGGGCAGGCCGGGACACACGCCCGGCGACGGCTCTCCGTCCCGGGCGCCGGCCGGTCTGCCTCCTCGGTGCCGCTGGTGGAGACGATCACGGTGCCGACGAGGACGGTCGCGTCGGCACCGTCGCTGGTGATCCGGTGGATGAGCGCCCGGAGCCGGTCGGGGGCGGTCGGAATCTGGTAGTTGCCGTTGAGGTCGTTGGCGCCGATCTCCAGGGTGACCACGTTCGGCCGGTAACGGGCCCGGCGCGGAGTCCGCGATGCCGGTTCGGTGCGCGTGCCCCGGAGATTTCCTGCTCTTCGGGTGGAGCCGCTCCAGCGTGTTCGTCCTGTCGAACGCAGCTCGGAGCATCGGGCAACCTGGATACTAGGGAACCGGTGAAGGACGTCAAGAGCTTCCGCATGATTCGCCGAGGGCATCGAAACGTTCGAAGGCTGTGGGGGTGGGCGACGCGCGTCAACGCCTGGCAGCCCGCCCGGGGAGCTTTCTCAGGCCCCGGTCGGGCCGCATGGGCGAGGGGCGTCCGTCCGCCCGTGATCAGTCCGGCGGGCGGCGCCGCCCGCGTCCGCGCCCCGGCGCGCACGGCTGCTGCCCGGGGAGCTGTCCGGCGGCGAGCAGCGGCGGGTGGCGCTCGCCCGGGCCCTGGTCAACCATCCCCCCCTGCTGCTGGCGGACGAGCCCGCGGGCAGCCTGGACGGCAAGGGCACCCGCGAGGTGACGCGACCGCTGTCCCGCTTCCACCAGCGCGGCCGGACGATTCTCCTGGTCGCCCATGACGCACGCATGGCGAGCGCCGCGGACCGCGTGATCAGATCGACGCCGAGGGCCGCTCGAGCGGCATCGGAGCCGGGATCGCACGGGCGCCGTCCGCCCTCGCGCTGTCCGCGTTCGGCGCGGCCGCACTGCTCGGCGCGGTGACGCTCGCCGCACTCCCCGCGACCCGGGCCTCCCGCCGCAGACTTGCGGACGCGCTGAGCGCGGTGGCCTAGCCCGCCGTCGGACCTGGACCGCGGTCACGGGCACAACGGTGACCGTGTCACGCTCACCGCCTACGCCGGAGACGTGCAGGCCCGCGGTCAGGCCGAGGCCGACATGGGCGGGCAAGAGCCGACGGCGGATGCGGGTGGCGCCACGTTCCGCAAGAACAAGAGGCCCGCCCATCGACGACCCTCTGACAGGGGCGGGAGGTTCTGGGCGTGCCGTCGCCCCAGCCGGAACGACCGGCACGGAGCCCTCACCGACCTCGGTGACCTGTGTCAGGTCAAGAGGGCGACGAGTCCGTTCACCCAGATCGCGAGGAATGCGAGGGCGGCCACCAGGCAGCCGGCGCCCGCCAGCACACCGCTCAGCGTCCATGGACGGGAGGGCGCCTCGTCCTCGCCTTCCAAGTCGTCCCGGTAGGAGGCGGGGTCGTTCCAGTCGACGGGGCGCCCCAACTCCTCGGCGCAGGCGGCCCGCACCGCGGTCAGCTGTCCTTCGGCGAAGGCGGTGGCGGCCTCCGTCTCGGGGCCGTGCCAGGCGAGGGCTTTCATCCGCCGCCTGGGAGACCCGTACCGTGCCTCGAAGGCGGCGGTCTCGTCGGCGTTCCGGTCTTCGTCGAGGTACATCCAGCGTCCCGCCTCGGCGGCGTCGCCGTAGAGCCGGTACACCTCGGCGAGACGACATCGCAGCGTCAGGTCCTGCGGGAAGGACGAGACGAGACCACGCAGGCGCTGGCGTGCGGAGGGAACGCGGCCGACGGCCAGCTCTTCGTCGACTCGGGCAAGGGTCTCTCTCAGGGGCATGAACGCATGATCGACTACCGCACTGATCTACGTCGATCTGGTTTTGCCGCTCGGAACTCGCCGAACGGCGCGCTCGCACGCCAGTGGGTGGTGCGCGGGCCGGTGACGCGTACCTCGTCCAGGTGCGCCATGAAGTCCGGCAGTCGCTCCAGGTCGCTCCACAGGCCGTAGACCTCCTCCGCAGGCTCGGCGACGGTCGTGGTCGCGGTCAGTTCCACATGGGGAAGCTCCCAGGGGCGCGGGTCACGGCCGCGTAAAGGTGGCGCCGCGTGACACGCTCGCCCCCGTCGGCAGGTGCTCAGTAGCTGTCGTAGCCGGGCTTGCCGCTCGGCCGGTAGACGCCGACGACGGTGCCGCCCTTCGTCGTCGAGACGCTGACCGGTTCCAGGGCCGTGGGGATCGCTCCGTCGGCGAACAGCCGCTTGCCGGTGCCGATGATCACCGGATGGATGGTCAGCCGGTACTCGTCGACGAGGTCGTGCCGCATGAGGGTCTGGGCGAGGTCACCGCTGCCGACGACGTTGAGGTTGCCGCCGTCGGACGCCTTCAGCCGGCGTACGGCGTCAACGACGTCGCCCTCCAGCAGCGTCGAGTTCTGCCACTCGACGGACGTCAGGGTCCGGGACGCCACGTACTTGTGCATGCTGTTCATTCGATCGGTGAACGGGTTGCCGGGATCCGCGGTCGGCCAGTAGGACGCGAAGATGTCGTACGTCTTGCGGCCGAGCAGCATCGCGTCGGAGTCCTCGTACCAGCCGGCGATGGCCGTGCCGACCTCGTCGTCGGAGACCGGTTTCTGCCAGCCGCCGTACGCGAATCCGCTCTCGGCGTCCTCGTCCGGGCCGCCCGGGGCCTGCATGACGCCGTCCAGCGTCAGGAACGTGCAAACGATGATCTTGCGCATGGTGCGCTCCCTTCGTCGACGGGTAGACGGCACAGCCGCCGGAAACTCATCGGCGAAACTTCCGAGGCTCGGCACCAGGGCCGTCGTCCGGATCAGCGCTTACCTGCGACGGGATCCAATGCACCGCCGCCGCCCTGGCCGGCCGAGTGCGCGGATCAGACGCGAGGGGGATGCGAGACGAAGGCGCGCTCCAGAAGGGTGTACAGGGTCTCCCGCTCCTGCGCGCTGAGGTTGTCCAGGCCGGCGCGCGTGGCGTGCATCCTGCCGCGGATCACGTCGATGACGCGTTCGCCCTCCTCGGTGAGGACGACGTTCTTGACGCGACGGTCCGTGGGGCTGGGCTCGCGGCGCACCAGGCCGCGCTTCTCCAGCCGGTCGATGATCCCGGTCATGTTGGAGGCGTCGCAGGTCAGGATGGAGGCGAGGACACGCATCGCGGCGGGCCCGCGGCGCAGGACGTTGAGCGTCTTGCCCTGGCTGGCCGTGAGGTTCTCGCTCGCCGCGGCCACCGTGAAATCACCGTAGTAGGCACCGAGCGACACCGAGAGCAGCTCCATGAGCTGCGCGGTGTCGACACCGCGGGTTCCTGTCATGTGAGTCACCCTAAGCCCGGAAGTTTGACCATCTCAAATATTGCCGGATACCGTCTGGCGCATTGCTTGAAGTTCTCAAGCATCGAGGTTCTCAAATAGTTAGGGCAGAGCTTCCGTGCTCCACGCAACGCACGCACCGTCGACGAGGTCCTCCGGACAGACCGGGATCGTCCTGGTGCTCGGACTCGCCGCGATGGTCGTCTCGATGATGCAGACCCTGGTCGTCCCGATCCTGGGCATCATCCAGAGCGACCTGAAGGTCAGCACGGCGAACGTCAGCTGGGTGACCACGGCCACCTTGCTGTCAGCCGCCGTGTTCACCCCGCTGCTCGGCCGTTTCGGCGACCAGCACGGCAAGAAGCCCACCCTCGTCGGTGTGCTGATCGTGATGATCGCCGGGTCGGTGCTCGCCGCCACCACCACCTCGCTGACGTGGCTGATCATCGGGCGGGTGATGCAGGGCGCTGCGACCGCGATCTTCCCGCTGGCCCTCTCCGTGCTGCGTGAGGAGATCAGGCCGGAGAAGCTGCATGGAGCGATGGCGCTGGTCAGCGGCACGCTTGCGTTCGGCAGTGGACTCGCCCTGGTCGGTGCCGGGCTGCTCACCCGGGGCTCCGACCCCGACTACCACCGCGTCTTCTGGCTGGCCGCCGTGCTCGCAGTGGTGGCACTGGCAGGTGTGCTGGTCACGGTGCCCGCTTCCCGTGCGACATCGGGCGGACGGACGGACTGGCTGGGCGCGCTGACCCTCGGGATCCTGCTCCTGCTCCTGCTGCTGCCGATCTCGCAGGGGCGCGAGTGGGGCTGGACGTCCGGCCGCACGCTCGGTTCCTTCGCCGGCGCGGTCGTCATGACGGGCGTGTGGGTCCTCACCGAAAGCCGGGTCAGGAATCCGATGGTGGACATGAAGATGTTCGCCCACCGGCCCGTCGTCTTCACCAACCTTGCGGGCCTGCTGCTGGGGTTCGCGATGTTCACCCATTTCATCGGCGTCTCGTACCTGGTGCAGATGCCCGAAGGCCTGGTCGGCTACGGCTTCGGCGCTTCCGTCCTCGCCGCGTCCGTCGTCTATCTGTTGCCGACCACGCTCGTCTCCCTGCTGGGCGCCCAGTTCGGCGGTGTGCTGGTGGGCAGGCTCGGCGCACGCGTCACGCTGGCCGCCGGGGCGTGCTTCGGAGTGCTGGGCTTCACCTGGCTGACCGTCGCACACGACACCAGTGCCTCCGTCATCGGCGCCGGCATGCTCATCGGTCTGGCGATCAGTTTCGGGTACGCCTCCATGCCCGCGCTCATCGTCGCCAGCGTCCCGCCCCACCAGACCGGCATCGCCAACGGCATCAACTCCATCTCACGCTCCGTGGGCAGCGCTGTCGCGAGCGCGGTGATCACATCGCTGCTGGCGTCGAAGTCCGTCCCGCTGCCGGCCGGCATGCCCGCCCTCCCTCAGGAAAGCCAGTTCACGTTGAGCTTCGCCATCGCCGGAGCCGCGTTCCTCCTGGTCGCCGCCGTCGCTCTCGTCGGACTCAGGAGAGCAGCCGCGCCGCGCACTCCCGTGACGCGCAATCTCGCCTCATCCGAGACGGCGGAGCTTGCAGCGGTTCAGTCCGGGGCGAAGTCGGCGTGATCAGGCCGGCTGAGCGGGCCCTGACCGGGCGAGGCGGTCGGCGGGTATCGGGTAGGCGACCCCTCGTCCGTCGGAGGGGGACCCGAGACCCGAGGCACCCTGATCCTCCCCGCCGCCGAGGGATCGGGTCCGGCACGTTCAGCTCAGCCGCCTGATGGCTGCCCGATTCGCCGTCACACCGAAGCCGTCACCCAGAGAAAGGTTTCATGATGAACTCCTCGGACCGCCCCGTGGACGGATCCGGTCCGGTCGACCACCGCGCCGCGATCGCGGTGGAGACCGCCCGATTCGTCGCGGCGCTCAAGGGTTCCGACCTGACGACGCCCGTGCCGAGCTGTCCCGACTGGACGCTGGCCGACCTGGTCAAGCACACCGGCAGCGTCCAGCGTTGGTTCTCGAGTCTTCTGCACGCACGCATCCAGGAGCCGCCGCGCAAGCGCGAGGTGGACCTGCGGATCCCGGAGCGGCAGGAGGAGTACGTCGACTGGCTGGCCGACAGTGCGACCGTCGCCGCGCAGGCCTTCGCGGCCACCGACCCGAACCTTCCCATGTGGGCATGGGGCGTCGACCAGCACGCCCGCTTCTGGGCGCGCCGGATGCTCTTCGAGACCCTGGTGCACCGGGTCGACGCCGAGCTGGCCCTGGGCCGCCGGCCCACGCTCGACCGCCCGCTGGCGGTCGACGGGATCGACGAGTTCCTCGTCAATCTGCCCTTCGCCACGTCCTTCGCGCCCGACGTCGCCAAGCTGCGCGGCCCCGACAAGTCGATCCGCTTCCGGGCGACCGACGGCGAGGGCGACTGGCTCGTCCGCCTGCGGCCCGACGGCTTCGGGCTCGACGCGAACCCCGGCGCCGCCGAATCCGCCGACGCAACCGTCCAGGGAACCGCGGCCGACCTGTTGCTGCTCGTCTACGGCCGACCGCACCGGGACGCGGCGGCCTTCACACACGACGGAGACAAGGACCTCTTGGCGCACTGGTTCGCCAACTCCGCCTTCTGAAAGCACAGTTAGAGGCCGGCCAGCCGACGCTCGGGCAGGTCGGCGTCACTGGATCGGCTGGAGCAGGTCCGGTCCGCGTGCGGTCCAAGGCGGTCGGCGTGGGATCGCTGCTCGGCACGCAGGAGGCGGTCTCCCCGTCCGCGCAGGGCCTTCAGCCGTCGGCCCTGAGCGCCACCGTCGACACCTCGACGAACGCGAAGGGGACCTGTCCGCCCTGGCGCCGGGCACGGCCGCTCTCAGCACCACGTCGGCCTCGTAACTGGGACTCGGTCAGCACCCAGGCGATGAACACGGCGAGCCGCCGGCGCGAGTTCGCGCTGCTGGGGCTGACCGGCGGCAGCCGATCGCAGGTGCTGGCCATGACGCGGCGCGAGAGCTTCGCCGTGGCGGCCGTCGGAGGCGGCCTGGGCACCCTGCTCTCGGTCCCACCGCTGGTCCAGATCTCTCCGGCGCTGACCGGCCCCTGGCCGACGGCGCCGACGCTGGGACGGCTCGCCGTCATCGGGGCGACGGCGCTCCTGGCCGTGGCGGGCGGGATGCTGCCCACCCGGTTGATGCTCCGTGCCCGACCGGTGGAGGCCATCGGGATCCAGGAGTGACGGGCGAGTGACCACGCGGGAGTGGCCGCGGAGCGTGGCGCGTCACAGGGGGCCCGTTCGCACCGCCTACCGCCTACCGCTGACCGGGTGACGGACAGTCTGCACTCGGCCGCCCTTAACCGCCGCGTTCGGGGTACTCGCCTGCGCACCGGGAGGGCGCGCTGCGGCGCCCAACGGGCTTTACAGGAATCGTGTGACGGGAGGTGATCACCGTGTCGAGCATCCAGCCGCATGCCGGATCCGGTCAGCGGGCCACGACGGATTCGGAGCCGGTGGGAGAGCTGGTGCAGCGGGCATCGCAGCAGTTGACCGAACTGGTGCGAGGCGAGCTGCGGCTGGCGCAGGCCGAGATGAAGGAGAAAGGCAAACGGTACGGCAAAGGAGGTGGGTTGTTCGGCGGCGCCGGCCTGGTCGGATTCCTGACGCTTCAGGCGCTGGTGACCACCGTCATCGCCGCGCTGGCGGTGCCGTTGCCGGTGTGGGCCGCGGCCCTCATCGTCACCGCCGTCCTGGGGACCATCGCCGCGGTGATGGCGCTGACCGGGAAGAAGCAGGTCAGCCGGGCCGCGCCTCCCACGCCCGAGCAGACGATCGAGAACGTGAAGGCCGATGTGGCCGAGATCAAGGAGAGTGCACACCGATGACCCAGCCGCCTCATGACGAGCCCACCGCGCAGAACCCCGAGCAGCTGCGCGATCAGGTGGAGCGGACCCGCCAGGAGCTCGGCCGGACCGTGGAGGCCCTCGCGGGCAAGACCGACGTCAGGGCCCGCGCCCAGGAGAAGGCCGCCGAGGTCAGGGAACAGGCCGCGCTCAAGTCCGGGGAACTGAAGTCCAAGGCAGCCGAGGCCGCGTCCCGGGTGCAGGACAAGCTGCCCGACCCGGTGAAGGACAAGACCGCCCAGGCAGCCTCGCAAGCACGCGCGAAGGCAGCCCAGGCCGGCAAGTTGATCCAGGACAAGGCGCCCGAGCCGGTGCGGGCTCAGGCGGCACAGGCGGCCCGGGTCGCGCGCGACAACCGCGGCCTGCTGCTGGCGGCCGCGGGCACCGGTGTCGCGCTGTGGCTGCTGTGCCGCCGGAAGGGGTGATGCCGTGAGGGCAGCGAATTGATCGACCAGAAGCCGGTCGGTCACTCGCCCTGCACGCGGTCGGCGGCATGCTCGTGGAAGCACTGTTCACCCAGGCATGAACGGTGCCCGGCCCTGACGAGGGCGCGCCGGACGCCACCGCCGAGGACCGCGCCCGAGCGAAGCCCGGCTCGCCACCGCGGTGCGGGGCGCGACCTCGGCCGGAGGCGAGCGGCCGTCCATCGTGTCGGCGCTGCCGCCACCAGTCGTGTGACTGGACCCCGGCCCCGGTGGATACCGTCAGCGTGAGGGAGGCCGGCCGAGACCGGATGACCGGCCTCCCTCCGGTCGAAGGTCCCACGGAAGATCACCGTCGTATCCGACAAGCACGCGGCTGCCGCGTCGACGGCCTCAAGGCCGCGCCGGGGCGCTCAGTTCGCGGCGTCGAGAACTTCGTAGACGTGCCGGAGGTAGCGGTGGGTGCGCTCCGAGCCGAGGATTCCGGCGCCCAGCTTGTTCATCGTGTACGCGAAGGTGACGCGCCGATCGAGGTCCATCATGACGATCGAGCCGCCATGACCGACCCAGAAGCAGATCCGTCCGGTGGGCATGTGCGGCATCGTCCGCACGTCGGCGATGGCGTAGCCGATGCCCCAGCGCACGGGGACGCCGAGGAACAGATCGATGCCGTCGGCCTGCACGTCGAAGACCTTGTCCACCGTTTCCGGGGAGAGCAGCCGGCCGTCGTTCACCTCGCCGCGCCGCGAGATGGCGGAGAGCGCGCGGACCATGCCACGTGCGTTGCTGTGGCCGTTGACGGCTCCGAGCTCGGCGTGGCGCCACCGCGGTGTGTCGACGTGTTCGTCCCGGGCGGGACTTCCGAGCAACGTCTTGGTGAAGACGGCCTCGGGATCGAGATCAGCCGGTAGGTCGAGGGCTTGCGAGGCCGGAACCAGCTCGGCGATACGCGACCAGTCGGCTTCCCGTGCCCCGATCTGGACGTCGGCCCCCAACGGATCGGCGATCTCCGTGGTGACGAACTCGGTCAGGGTTCGGCCGCTGACCCTGCGGACGAGCTCACTCACCAACTGCCCCTGCGTCTGCATGTGGTAGCCCGAAGCGGTTCCCGGCTTCCACCAGGGGGCCTGATCGGCCAGCCGGGCACTCGCCTTCGCATGGTCGTAGAGGTCGTCCACGGTGAAGGGCTGCTCCCAGCCGGAGAGGCCCGAGGTGTGTGCCAGCACGTGTCGCACCTCGATGTCCTGCTTGCCGCGGGCGGCGAATTCGGGCCAGTAGTGCGCGACCGGGCGGTGCAGCTCCAGCGCTCCCCGGTCGACGAGGACGAGGGCCGCCAGACTGCTGAGCGTCTTGGTGGTCGACCACAGGTTGACCAGCGTGTCCTCACCCCAAGGAACGGTTCGTTGCGCATCGGCGTGCCCACCCCACAGATCGACTTCCATGACGCCGTCGACGTCGACGGCGATCGACGCCCCCAGCTCATCGCCGCACTCGAGGTGAGCTGCCAGCGCCGCGCGGAGCGGTTCGAACCGGGCGCTGTTTGTTCCTTCGATGGTGACCATGGTCTTCTCTTCTGTGCTCGACGGCGATCTTCAAGGACAGGAACGGGGGGACCGACGGCTCGGTTCACGTCCCGTGCCCGAGCTCACAAAGCAGGAATTCGGGGCGCTACTTGAACGCCAAGGGCTTCGAGCGGAAGGGCGGACGCTCGAGGTCAGGACTTCAGGTTCGAGAGGCGCCGTCGCAGCTGCCGTGCTGTCAGACGCACAAGTGCCCGGCGGGGCACGGGCTGTCATGGGCTTGCGCCGCGGGGACGTTGAGCGTCTTGATGGCGCCGGCAAGTACTGACGGGGCCCCTGTACGACGAAACGGAGGCTCTTCGGCGGCCCGCGGGACTGGACGCGCGCGCGTCCGAACGGCTCAACGTGGATCCGACGCTTCTGGTTCACCACACGGAGAAGCCCGGGCGTGCCGAGGCATCGCCTCCCGCCTCCTGCCGGATGCGCCGCCCCATGGCACGAGCCTGCCACCGACGGGAGCCGGAGCCGCATCGCGCCCTGATAAAATCGCAGCTGGGACGCGGGAAGCGGACGACGAAGTCCTCACCTCTGATCAGGCGTGACGCCCGGTTTCGGGTGGCGTGCCGTGCGACAGGGTGGCCATGACCGCAGGCGTTCGGACCGGACAGGGCGCGGCGTTCACCGCCGCGTCACGGCGGGATTGTACGCACCAGAGCAGACCGGAAGCAGTCGTCCGTGGCTGGATCGGCCCGCTCGTGTGACTGGGGGCAGGCGCGAGGCGCGTGGGGTGGCGACACCGTTGAGCAGGATGTGCCGGGGGGACGGTGAAGACTGTGGGGAATGAACTCGACTTCGGAGTGCTGGGTCCGCTGATCGTACGGCGGGCAGGCGTGGCACTGGACTGCGGACGCCGGAAGCAGCGCTTGCTGCTGATCCGGCTGCTGCTCGCCGACGGCCGCGCGGTCGCTCCGGAGGCCTTGTGCGAGGAGTTGTGGTCCGGGCAGCCGGGACGGACCTCGGGCGGAGCCATGGCCTCGCTCCACGCCCATGTCAGCAAGGTGCGGGCGGTACTGGAGCCCGCGCATCTGCGCGGGGGAGGGGCGTTCGAGGTGCTGGTCACCGAGCCGCTGGGATACGCCCTGCGCGTCCCGTCCGAGAGCCGGGACACGGTGCGTTTCGAGCGGGCCGTCGCTCGCGCGCACCGACTGCTGGACCAAGGCCGGGCCGATGGTGTGGTGGAGGAGGCCGGACGAGCCCTCGACATGTGGCGCGGGGCCGCGCTCGCCGACGCCGCGGATCACCTGTTCGCCGCCCACGAGGCGGCACGCCTGGAGGAACTGCGGCAGACCGTCCAGGAGGTCCGCACCACCGCCCTGCTCCTGGACGGGCGCATCACCGAAGCCGTGGACGCGGCAGGGGATCTCACGACGCGGCACCCGCTGCGGGAGACCGGGTGGGCCCTTCTGCTGCGCGCCCTGTACCTGGCCGGACGCCACCCCGAAGCGCTGCAGCGCTACGCCGACCTGCGCCGGCACCTCGTCGACGAACTCGGTCTCGATCCCGGCCCGGGACTGCGCGCGCTGCACGACGGCATCCTCCGCCATGAGCTACCGCCCATGACGGTGCCGAACGCGGGGAACGCCGTGGGACTTGTGGCCGGCGCGGCGGACGGCGGCGGCGATCCGGGCGGACCGGAAGGATCCGGAGCAGCGGCGAAGCAGGAGGGGACCGAAGCCGCCGCCGCACCTCCTGGCGCCGAGGCCTTCGAGCCGCCCGCGGGGGCGAGGCCATCCCATGCGCCTGGCTTCTCGATCGAGGACGGCGGTGGATCCGGGGCACCGCCCGTGTCGTGTCCGGCGCAGCTGCCGGGCGACCTGCCGGTCTTCACAGGACGGACGACCGAGGGCGCGTGGCTGTCCGCCGCGAGCGGAACGGCCGGCCCGGCAGGCCTGGCCGGCCCGGCCGGTGCCCCCGTCATCGTCATCGGCGGCGCTCCCGGCGTGGGCAAGACCACGTTCGCCGTCCACCACGCCCACCAGATGGCGTTCGCCTTCCCCGACGGGCAGCTCTTCGTCAATCTGTGCGGACATCATCCCCATGCCTCCGCAGTGGACCCCGGCGACGCCCTGCGCGGCTTCCTCACCGCTCTCGGCGTCCCCGCCCAGCGCATCCCCGAGGACACCGCCGCCCGCAGCGCGCTCTTCCGCAGTCTCCTGACCGACCGGCGGGTCCTCCTCGTCCTGGACAACGCCCGCGACGAGCAGCAGGTCCGCCCTCTGCTGCCCGCGGGAACCGGCTGTCTCACCCTGGTCACCAGCCGCAACCAGCTTCAGGGTCTGATAGCGGCGGACGGGGCCAAGTCCCTTACCCTGCCCCTGCCTTCAGAAGCCGAGGCCCATGAAACGCTGGCGCGGCGGCTGGGGGAGGAGCGCTTGGCCGCCGAGCCCGCCGCCGTCGCCGACATCGTCCGACTCTGCGGCCGACTGCCTCTGGCGCTCGCCGTGGTCGCCGCCCGCGCCGAGCTCGAGCCCACCTTTCCCCTGTACGCCATCGCCGACGATCTGCGGGACGCCCACGGCAGTCTGGAGGCGTTCACCGGCTTCGACGCCACCACCGATGTCCGGGCCGTCTTCTCCTGGTCCTACCAGGCCCTCGACGTAGCCGCCGCACGCCTCTTCCGCCTCCTCGCCCTCCATCCCGGGCCCGACATCACCGCCCCGGCCGCCGCCGGCCTCGCCGGACTGCCCCTCGCCCGGACGCGCCGCCTGCTCGCCGGACTGACGCGGTCCTGCCTCGCCGAACAGCCGGTGCCCGGCCGGTTCACGCTGCACGACCTGCTGCGCGGCTACGCCACCGAACTCACCCACACCCACGACACCGCCCAAGAGCGCGACCTGGCCACCGTCCGGGTTCTGGACCACTACATGTTCACGGCGCAAGCGGCCAACCGGCTGCTGAAGCAGGACTCCGAACCGGAACGCGACCTCGGCTCCCCGAGTGTCGGCGTCGTTCCGGAGAGCATCACCACGGTGGAACAGGCGGGCCGGTGGCTCAGCGAGGAACACCGCGTACTGAGCGGCCTGTTGCACACCGCCGTCGATCAGGGGCTGGACCGTCACATCACCGGACTGGCCTGGTCATTGAAGGAGTACCTGAACCGGCAGGAACACTGGCCCGAGGCGATCGCGGCGCTCGGCCCGGCCCTGGAGGTGGCCCGGCGACGGGGCGACCGCCTGGAGGAGGGACGCTGCCTGCGGAGCCTCGGCAGCATCCACGGCTACCTGGGCCACCAGGGGGAGGCCCTGGCCCATATGGAACGCGCCACGGTGCTGTTCGAGGAACTCGGCGCGGTGAACGACGAGGCCCGCGCCCACTACGGCAAGGCGTGCGCCCTGTTCCTGTTCGGCCGGGTCCGGGAGGCCGTGGCGTTCTCCGAGCGAGGGCTCGAGCTGTCCCGGGCGACGGGGGACGACTTGTGGTTGGCCGAGTGCCTCGTCGAGCTCTCCTGGCTGTACTCCAACCTGGGAGAGCCCGAGAAAGGGCTCGCCTACAGCGAGGAGGCCCTCTCCCTGTTCCAGCTCCTGAACGCACCGTGGCAGGAGGCTCAGTGCCGGGACGTCCTGGGGCACGCCCTGCGTCTGCTCGGCCGGTACGAGGACGCGCTGGCCTGCTACCGGCGGGCGATGGAGACGTTCGCGGATCTGGGCGACCCCAGGAACTTCGTCGGCGCGCTGATGCGGCTCGGCGACACACGGCTGATCATGGGCGACCGGGAGGCCGCGCGAGCGGACTGGATCCGTGCGCTCGACAGTGCCGAACAGCAGTTGCTGTCGTACAGCGCCGAGCAGCTCCGTGACCGGCTCACGGGCCTGGACGCCGAAACGGGCCTCGCGGCTCCCGCGCCGTCGGGGGCCGCCGTCGGAAAGGTGAAGACCCACGCCGGTGGCTGATGGCCGTCGTCCGGCCCGGGCCGCCCAACCTCGCGTCGGGCCACGCCTCGCCTCGGCGGCGCGGGCGGGACGGTCGTCCGGCTGCCGAGCACGTATGGGCGGGACGGTCGTCCGGCTGCCGAGCACGCGCGGGCGGCTCTCCCCCTGTCGGCAGGGCATGACCGGTTACTTGTACGGGCCCGTCTCGGAAGGGCGACGGCGGCGCCGATGCCCCCGCCACCGCGGAAACGGTGGCGGGGCGCGGGTGGTTCACCGCCCGGCGGGAAGGGGCGAGTCGCCGCCGATCACTTGGCCAGGAAGGCGAGGAGGGCGTCGGTGACCTCCTGGGCGTGGGTCCACAGCAGGCCGTGCGGGGCGCCGTCGACCACGACGTACTCGGCCTGCGGGAGTGCTTGGTGGAAGAGTTCGCCGGTGGACTCGATGGGCAGGATGCGGTCGGCGGAGCCGTGCAGGATGAGGGCCGGAACGTCGATCTTGGCTATGTCCGCGCGGAAGTCGGTGGTCCAGGTGGCCACGCAGGCCAGGGAGGCGTGCCAGGAGGCGCCGGCGGCGACGTTCCAGCTGTTGCGGACGGCTTCTTCGCTGATGCGGCTGCCGAGGTTCTCGTCGAGGTTGTAGAAGTCCTCGTAGAAGGACGTGAAGTAGGCGTAGCGGTCGGCGGTGACGGCGTTCGCGATGCTCTCGAAGACGCCGCCGTCGACACCGCCGGGGTTGTCGTCGGTCTTGAGCAGGAAGGGCTCCAGGGAGGCGAGGAAGGCGGCCTTGGCGATCCGGTCGGACCCGTAGGCGCCCAGGTAGCGGCCGACCTCGCCGGTGCCCATGGAGAATCCGACCAGGACGGCGTCCCTGAGGTCGAGCGTGGTCAGAAGGGTGTTGAGGTCGGCCGCGAAGGTGTCGTAGTCGTAGCCGGTGGTGGGGTGGCTGGAGCGGCCGAAGCCGCGCCGGTCATAGGTGATGACCCGGTGGCCGGCCTTCAGCAGGGCGGCGGCCTGCTTCTCCCACGAGTGGCCGTCGAGCGGGTAGCCGTGGATGAGCACGACCGGCTGCCCGGTGCCGTGGTCCTCGTAGTACAGCTCGATGTCGGTGGAGTTCTCCTGGCCGACGGTGATGAACGCCATGGTGGTCGCTGCCTTTCGTGGTGGGTTGTCGTCTGTGCGGGTGGGGCTCGGGGTGGTCAGCGGACGGTGCGGGCGGCGTCCTCGACGATGCGGGTCACGGCGCCGGGGTGGGAGACGGACACCGCGTGGGAGGCGTCGATCTCGGTGGTGCGCGCGTGGGCACGGGCCGACATGAACCGCTGGGCGGCCACGGGGATGTTCAGGTCCTCCGTGGTGACCAGGGACCAGGAGGGGATGGTCTTCCAGGCGGCCAGGGTGGACTTCTCCTCGAGTGCGGCGGCGGCGATCGGGCGCTGTCCGATGGCCATGAGCCCGGCCTCGGAGGCCGGTACGTCCGCGGCGAACTGGTGGCGGAACCGGTCCGGCTCGATGTACACGTCGGATCCCTGACTGCCGTCCGGAAGCGTGTAGTTCACCGAGGTGACAGCGTCGCCGAGGGTGCTGCCTGGGAACTTGTTCGTGAGCCCGAGGGAGCTCTCGCCCGTGTCGGGCAGGAACGCGGCGATGTAGACGAGGGCCTTGACCTTGCCCTCCAGGCCCTTGGCGGCCTGACTGATGACGGTGCCCCCGTAGGAGTGGCCGACGAGGACCACCGGTCCGTCGATGTGGTCGAGGACGCTGCGCAGGTAGGCGGCGTCGGTCGCCGGGCCGCGCAGCGGGTTGGCGGCGGCCACCACCGGGTAGCCCTCCCGCTTCAGGCGCCGGACGACACCGTCCCAGCTGGAGGCGTCGGCGAACGCCCCGTGCTCCAGCACGATCGTCGGCCGGTCCTGCTGACGGGGGGCGGCTCCGGCCGCCCCGGGAAGGGTCAGGGCCGTGACGGCCAGGCCCACGGCCGCAGTGACCCCGAGCAGAGCGTGCCGGGTCATGCGGGTCGGGCGGGTGATGCGCATGGTGAAGGTTCCTTCTGACGGGTTCCGGCCCCGATCGGACCGGCTGGACTGTGGCTGACGCCGAAGGGTGGGCGGCGCCGTGTCTCGGCACCGCAGTGAACGGGCCTACCTCCTGCCCTACGACCGGAGGCCGGGACCGGTTCACCTCTGTTTCCTCGCACCGCGCGCCCCGGGCGGCCGGGCGTCCGCCTGCCTGGTCAGACCGACGGTCCCCCGAACCGGACAGCTGCCACGAGCGGCCGTCGGCCCCTCATGCCCATCGCGGCGGATGCACCGATGGCCGGCGATCGAGGCGAACTGCCTGCCCGGCCGGTGGCACGTACAGGCGATGACGGACTCCCGCCGACCCGGCGCCCCGTTCACGGCGACACCGCGGCTACTCGCGCAGCAGGCCCCGCTTCTCCAGCGCCTTACGCAGTGCCCGCATGGCGTAGAAGGAGCGGCTCTTGACGGTCCCCGCCGGGATGCCGAGGTGCTCGGCTGCCTCGGCCACGCTGCATCCCAGGTAGTACATCAGCCGGATGACGGTCCGCTGCTGCTCGGTGAGGTCTCGCAGGGCTTCCAGCACCACATGGGAGGTGATCGTGGCGTCCGTGCCGTCCCAGGTGGCGTCCAGATCCTCGACCGGCATCAGTTCCAACGGGCGGATCTGCCGGGCCCGGTGGTGGTCGATGACCAGGTTTCTGACCACGGTGTACAGCCACGGGCGGATGTGCTCGCCGCGGGCGTCCAGGAATCCTGCGTGCTTCCAGGCGCGGGCGGTGGTCTCCTGGAGGATGTCCTCCGCCTTGTGCCAGTCACCGTCCAGCAGCCGCACGGCGTATCGGACGAGCAGAGGCCCGTACCGCTCGTAGATGTCCCGGATGAAGGTGTCGCAGTCGACGTCCGACGCGACGTGCCGGGCATACGCCCGGGTGGGAACGAGGGTGGCAGTCCCCGGCTCCATGGTCCCGTTCATGGGTGGCGCCCCATCTTGTTCAAGTGTGCTGTGGCGTGCCTCCCGCACAGGCAGGCACGTGGGTCAACACTCTTCGGCGAGGCTTGGCCAGACCTTGTCGTCTTCTTGCCGCCCTGCTTGTCGACTCCTGCCGCCCGACCTCGACACGTCGTCGTAGCCGCTGCGGCGATGCCTCTCTCCTGCAGGCGGGTGAGGACCCGGCCGCTGGGCCGCACTGCCTTGCGTCCGCCTGCCGGACGGCCCGTCCACCGTGGGATCCTGGGACGGGACTCCGGAACTCACGCCTTCGCGATCACCGACCGCGGACGCGACGGAGTCCCCGACGGCGAAGGCCACCGGGCGAAGGTCAATGGGAGAAGGGCGGCGGGACGATGAACGGCGCAGGCAACCAGCCCGACGAGGGCGGCCGCATCGACGTCGGGGGGCCGCGTGTCCTGTGCGACGCGCAGTCGCTCACGGCCGGCGACGACGCGCCGGGCGGGGCGCTGTGGCGGCTGACCGAGCCGGGACGCCAGCTCGACGCCAACCTCGTCCGCATCCCGCCGCACGAGCGTATCGCCCCGCACGTCGAGCCCGACCTGGACGTCCTGGTACTGGTCGTCTCCGGTGACGGCGCCCTCGACGTCGAGCCGGCACCGCAACCGCTGCGCCAGGGCAGCCTCGTCTGGCTCCCGCACGGCACCGGCCGTAGCGTTGCCGCGGGGGACAAGGGCCTGTCCTACCTGACCGTCCACCGGCGTCGCCCCGGCATGCAGATCCACGCGCGGCCCACGAGCTGAAGGGCGTGTAACGGAGGCACCGGAACGCTCCCGCCGCTCCGCGGGGTTGTGGCACAGCTTGTGCACCGCAGCGTTGAAGGGGATCGCTCACCAGCCGGCGTGTCAGCGTTGGCGGGCCGTCTGGGCGGCGGAAGCCGGGCCGGCGCAGACACCGCCGGACGCCTGTTCGTCAACGGCAAAGGCCGGCGGAGGGGTGGGGCTGCGGCCGGGATGCCGGCACCGGCTTCCGCCGGATGTGTGCCCGGTAGGAAGCCGGCACACGGCCCGGCGTACAGCGCCTGGTCGGAGAAGCAGAAGTACTTCGAGGCGCCGTGAGCGGGACCGTCTGCTGACGCGCTCCGGCATGTCCAGCCGTGAGAGATTTGCCCAGGGTGGTGCGGGAGGCTGCGGGCGGTGCAGGAGCGGGGCGTGCATGGCCCCGGTGAGGGCCGGCCCGGGCGTCTGCCGTTGGTGGACCGGGTGCTGCTGGTGGCCGCGTGCGCGGAACGGGACGTTGGTCCCGTTCCGTGCACGGCGGGTCGGCGTCTCTGCGCGCGACGACCGGTTCTCCGTCCCCCTGCAGGTCGTCACCGGTGGTCCCGCTCGGGGCCAGGCCGGCCACCGCACCACGGCAGTGCGCGCCGCGCGGTCGTACGCGCCCTGGCGGCGAGTCCCCGCCGTTACGGCCGAGACGCCGCCCGGGGCCCCTCGTGGGCGTGCGGGTACTCCGCGGCGCGCTGCTGGAAGGCGAGCACCTTCGGGTTCTGCACGACGCCTCGACGGATCTCGATGGCCTTCCGGATCGTGTCGTCGGCGTCCCAGCCGTCGGGGCCCTGGAGCACGACGTCGAGATACGGCAGGAGTGCCTCGCTGTTCTCCCAGGTCGCGGAGTTCCACAGGTAGGAGGGGCTGTGGTCCACCCCGTAGTACCTGACTTGGTTCCCGACGGTGAACATCGGGTCGGTGAAGGTGGTGGGCCGGGCCCAGTCGAAACCCATTCCCTCGTCGCAGGAGACGTCGATGACCAGGGTGCCGGGGGCCAACTTGGGCAGGTCCTCGTCTATCAGGAACATCAGCGGCGCCTCGGTGTCCTGCAGCACACAGTTGACGATGATGTCGTGCCCGGCGAGGAACTCGGCCAGCGGCAGGGGGCCGTCCTCGGTGAGGGCGACGCTGCGCCGCGGGTCAAGGGTGTCGTCGGCCTCGTCGTGGTCGAAGTGGACGATCCGCGCTGAGTGGATGGGGGAGCTCACGGCGGTGACGCCACGGGCGGTCAGCACGTCGACGTCATGCACGCCCAGGGCGCTGAGCGCGGTCACCGCGCCGCGGGCGGTCGCGCCGAAGCCGATGACGACGGCACGCTGGCGTCGCCCGTAGTCGCCCGTCACGCCGGTCAGCTGCATGGCGTGCAGGACCGAGGAGTACCCGGCCAGCTCGTTGTTCTTGTGGAAGACGTGCAGGTTGAAGGCGCCGCTGGCGGTCCAGTGGTTCATCGCTTCGAAGGCGATCAGTGTCAGCCGCCGGTCGATGGCGGTCTGGGTGACCCTCTCGTCCTGCACGCAGTGCGGCCAACCCCACAGAACCTGCCCCTCGCGCAACTCGGCCAGGTCGTCGTGCAGCGGTTTGGCCAGCAGGATGACATCGCAGTCGGCGATGAGTTCCTCGCGCTTGCGAAAGCCCGCGACGAGCGGCGCGAGCTGGCTGTCCGGGACGCCGAAATGCTCTCCGTAGCTTTCCTGAAGATAGATGCGCTTGCGGAGAGACGGATCGATGCGGTCGAAATGTGCCGGGTGAACGGGCAGACGATGCTCGTTTTCCTTGCGGGTCTGCGACATGATTCCGAGCGTGAGCTGCTGCAAAGTGCCCCTTTGGTTGCCCCCTGTCTAGCACACCGGAGCAGGTCCGGGTTCCGCAGGAAGTAGTCAGATGCGCTCACGTCGCCGGCCCCGGGCCGTGTCCCGCCGTTACCGCCGGGCCTGCCGCGCCAGGAAATCGGTGCGGTCAGGTCGCCGAACGGGCCCTGCCGGCATCAGACCCCGCCGATAGATCCGGCCCGATCACCGCTCTGCGACGACCTCACCGCACCGGCAACCGGCCCCGGAGCCCGTCCACTTCCTCCGACTTCATGCTTCGAAGACGCCCAAGATCAGGCGGGATCGCCCAAGGCGCCGAAGCCCCTACTGGTTGATGCGCTTTCCCACGATGGAGTTGTCGGGGAACGCGCCGCTCCTTGTGCCGTCCCACCTGACGGTGATGTTGAAGGAGTCGGCGGTGGCGTCGATGGCCGGCGTCGCCCGGGAGGGTGCCCGAGTGCCTGCCGGACGATTCCACGGGCCGAAACGGAGCCCCCCGTCGGTGGCCAGGCTTTCCCGGACGTATCCGTCATGGCCGGTGCAGGCGATCAGCACGCGTTGCGGGGGTTGGCAGTCACGGCCCGGTCCTGAGTCGGTCAGAACAGCTCGCCCTGCTCCACCAGACCGGGGCGGCGCTCGGCGCGCCGGGCCGGTTGCCGGGCGGGCGGCGCCTTGCCGAAGAGGGGAAGCGTGCCGTACTCGTCGGGTTCGGCCGGCACAGGGGTGGGTCCCGTCCCCACGTTCAGACACAGCGGGACGTCCCGGTCGAAGTCCGCCGGCGTCATCGCCGGCCACTCACGGCCCTGACCTTCACTCATAGGCGTCCCTCCTCCCTCGTACCTTCTCCTACCCCTGTCCCCGGGCAGGCACCCCAGCCGATGATCAAGGGCCGATGACGGGGACGTCCGCCGGTGCCATCGGCTATGTCGTCCCGCTCCATCGGCTCCGCAGGGCCGACGCCCGCACGGAGCCTCGGGGGACGCGGCGACGGCCGTCCGACGGGTCGGCGCTGCGTCCTGGCCTCCTGTGCCGCTGCTCGGCAGGCGCAACCCTTGCAGCTTGGCTGTCCCGTCACCCCGAAGACGTCCGTCAGCGCACGTAGATGCCGTACCTGTCGGCATGTGGGACTCGGTCGCCGCCGCGTGGCTCCTCAGGGGGTGCTTGCTCCTCCTCACTCTCTGGTCTGCTCGTCCTGGCGGACTCGACGGCGGTAGGCGGCGGCGTTGATCCTGCTGCCGCAGCTTCGCTTCGAGCACCAGCATCTGTTGCCTGCCCTGGAGCGGTCGAGGAACAGGCGTGTGCATGGTTCACCGGTGCAGCGCCGGATGCGGAGTCGATCGGGGCCGCCGAGCAGGTCGCTGGCGCCCGCGGCGACCGTGGCCAGCACCTCTGTGACTCCGCCTCGGCGTTCCACCCGTCCCAGGGCCTGGAGCGCTGGGCGGACCGGTGTGCGTGCGGCGGTCTGCCGGATCCGGGCCGCGTCCTGCGGGTCACCCGGTTCTCCTGTGGCGGCGGCGAGGGCCAGGCGGTAGATCGCCTCGCGCAGCCTGCGGGCAGTGGCCAGGTCAGCCTGAGTCACCGCCTCCAGGCGCTCGACCACCGCTGCCGCGGTGGCCCATCGGGCGAAGTCCTCCGGCTCGGCGAGCAGTTCCGTGTGACGGGTGGTGCGCCAGGCCACGGTTGCGGCGAAGTCGAGGGCCAAGTGATCGCTGACGAAGGTGAATCTCACACCCCGAGTATGGGCGGGGATCTGGAGGGAACATGTCGTCATACCTTCAGGGTATGACGAAGAGGAGGCGGGCCGCATGGGGCGACCCAGGTACGGAGCCCGGGATGGGGGCATGCACATGCGTACGCGGACCCCCGCGCGTCCGGGAACGCGCCCAGGCACGCACAGCTGGGTCCTCGCCCGGTACCTGCAGGTGGCCCTGCTGGTCCGCCTCGCCTCCGAAGGAGCGCGGGTCGCAGTGGTGGTGCTCGCCGTGGAACGCACCGGCAGTGCCGGTTTCGGCGGTGCCCTCGTCGCTGCCCTGCTGGTTCCCAGCGTCGTGGCCGCCCCGTTGGCCGGCGCCCTCGCGGACCGGGTCCGGCGCCGCCGGCTGTTCCACGCCGGTTGCCTGGTCTGCTACGGGACCGGACTGACCGCGGTCGCGGTGCTGATCGGGCGGGCGCCTGCTCCGGTCGTCCTGACCGTGGCCGGCGCGGCGGGCTGCTGTACCCCTCTGTTGACCGGTGGCTTGACCAGTCTGCTGAGCGATCTGCTGCCGTCCACGACGCTGGGCCGCGCCTTCAGCCTGGACGCCGTCTCCTACAATCTGGCCGGGATCACCGGGCCCGCCCTCGCGTCCGTGCTCACGGCGGTCACCGGTCCCGCCCTCGCCGTCGTGGCCCTGGGCGCCGCAGCCACCGTCGGCGGTCTGCTGGTCTTCGCCCTGCCGCTGCGAGCCCGCCCCGGACAGGGCTCCGCACGGCGCCCCGCCGGTCTGGGCGCCGCCATCGTGCTGCTGGTCCGCGATCCGCGGCTGCGCTCGCTCACGTGGGCGAGCGGGCTGGGGCAACTCGGGGTCGGCGCTCTGCCCGTGGTCTGTGTGTTGCTCGCCGCCCGTTACCGGACGCCCTGGATGGCAGGCGGTCTGATGACCGCGATGGCACTCGGCTCGCTGGCCGGATCCCTGGTGTACGCCTGGCGGCCGTGGGGCGCCCGGCGCCCTGAACGGACCGTCGTCGCCCTGCTGTTCGCCACGGGGGTGCCGCTGGCCGCTGTGCCCTTGACGGACAGCGCCATCGTGGCAGCCGGTGGTTTCGTCCTGGCCGGGTGCTGTACCGGCCCGCTCTTCGCCGCACTGCTGACCGGACGCGACCGCTACGCGCCCGCGAGTGCGCGCACTCAGGTCTTCACCCTGGGAGCAAGCATCAAGAGCACCTTCGCCGCCGGCGGGGCCGCTCTTGCGGGCGTCTGGCAGGCCGCCGGGCCCAGGAGCCTCGTCGTCGCGGTGGCCGCCTGCCAGGTCGTGGCGGCCGCGCTGGGCGTACTCCTGCTGCACGAGAGCCGTAGCAGCGCCGACCACCGCTCATCCGACCTGAGCGCGAAGCCCTGAACTTCCTTCTGCCGCGTCTTCATCGGAGCGGCCACCTGCCCGCACGTACTCTCGATGGCGGCACCTGGCCGGCGGGTCTGTCGTTTCACGGTGCTGAGGCGTGACCCCGCAGTCTCGGAGGTCTGAGGTCTGAGGTCTGACGTCGGCGGAGGTCGAGGCCATGACCCCGCTCCGCCCGGGGACGGTAACGCCCGTTACCGGCCGCATGAGAAAAAACGGAAAGGACCCGTATGGCGATTCAACGGATGGACAACGTCGGCATCGTCGTCGAGGACATGGAGGCCGCCATCGCGTTCTTCGTGGAACTCGGCATGGAGCTGGAGGGCAGGGCGCAGGTCGAGGGCCTCGTCGCCGACCAGTGCACCGGACTCGACGGCGTCCGCTGTGACGTCGCGATGGTGCGGACCCCGGACGGTCAGAGCCGGCTCGAGCTGGCCAAGTACCGCAGTCCCGCGGCGATCAGCGCCGGGCCGCGCGACCGGCCGCACAACGTCCTGGGCACGCACCGCGTGATGTTCGCCGTCGACGACATCGAGGACACCGTTGCCCGCCTGCGCCCTCACGGCGCCGAACTCCTGGGCGAGATCGCCCGGTTCGAGGACAGCTACCTGCTCTGCTACATCCGCGGCCCGGAGGGCATCATCGTCGGACTGGCCGAGCAACTGCGCTGAGGGAAACCGAACCATGCAGCCGGACGAGATCATCGAGGGGGCGAACGGCCGGATCAGGAGCCGCGCGCCGCTCCCCCCGCCTGCGGCCCGCCGTCGCCGCACGGGACTCCCGACGGCGGGCCGTTCGAACTTTCGCGGTCGTGTGCGTGCTGGGCGGTCAGGATGGCTGGACTTGGTCGAAGTGGGCGACGGCCTCGGCGGGGTCGGGGCCCACGAGGCGTTCCAGACCGGCCGTCGTGATCTTCGCCCACCTCCCGGCCCGTGCCCACATCTGCTCCTCGAAGGCGCGCACGGCCTCGTCCAGGTCTCCAGGGCCGGTGCCGATGGACTCGGCGAGTTCGGCGCCTTCCAGCATGGCGAGGTTCGCGCCCGCCCCCAGTGGGGGCATCAGATGGGCGGCGTCGCCCAGTAGCGTCACCCCGGGGACGTGGGTCCAGGTGTGGGACACGGGCAGCACGTAGAAGGGGCGGTGGACGAAAGCGGTGCCGTGACGGAGGAGGTCGAGGACGGGAGCGGCCCAGCCGTCGAACAGAGCCAGCAGGCTCGATCGCACGGCCTCGACGTCGGCCAGATCCAGGTTCGCGTGCCAGTCCAGCGGCGCGCGGAACTTGGCGTACACCTTGACGTGGCCGCCGCTGTTGCGCTGGGCGACCAGGGAGCGGTTCACGCCGTACACCGCCACGGAACCGTCGCCGATCAACCGGGCGAGGTCAGGGTGGCGGGTGTCGACGTCGTCGAGGGAGGTCTCGACCGAGGTGACGCCGGTGTAGTGCGGCGTCACAGGCGAGAGGGCCGGGCGGGTCCGGGACCAGGCGCCGTCCGCGCCGATCACGAGGTCGAACGTCTCCTGTCGCCCGTCCTCGAAATGGACCAGTACGCCGTCCCGGGTCCCCGGCGTAACCTGCGTCACGTCGCGGCCCCACTGGACGTCGAGAGGGCCGAGCAGCAGGTCACGGAGTTGCCCGCGGTCGATCTCGGGATTGGCCCGGTCATCTGCACGGGGTTGCCAGTCGCGCAGGACGGTTCCGTCCGTGTCCAGGATGCGCATGGCCTGTCCCTCGGGACGGGACAGCGCCTGGAACCCCGCCCGCAGCCCCGCCTTGGCCAGCGCTAGCTGGCCCAGCCCCTCGTGCAGGTCCAGCATGCCGCCCGGAGGACGGGCGTCAGGGGTGGGATCGCGTTCGAGGACGGCGACGGGGTAGCCATAGCGGTGCAGGACACGGGCGAAGGTAAGGCCGCCGGGACCGCCCCCGACCACTGCGATGCGCTGTCTCATATCGATACACTGTATTGCTCTGTGACAATGTTTCGCAACAGTACGATGTCACCATGACTGTGTGGGACCGGCCGGAGCCGCCGCCTCGCCCCGTGCCGCTCGACCGGGAGCGGATCGTCGCCGCCGCCGTCGCGCTGGCCGACGAGGGCGGGCTCGACGCCGTGTCGTTGCGCAAGGTCGCCGCCCGGCTGAACGCCGGACCGATGCGGCTGTACGGCTACATCTCCACCAAGGAGGAGCTGTTCGATCTCATGGTGGACGAGGTCCAGGCCGAGATTCTCCCCGAGGAGCGTCCCGGTGACTGGCGGGAGGCGCTGGGCGTCCTCGCCTGCCGCACCAGGCAGGCCGTTCTCCGTCACGAATGGCTGGGCGACCTGCTCGGCGGTCGCCCGACCCTGGGCCCGAACGGCCTCGCCGTGACCGAGGCCAAGCTGGCCGCCCTCGACGGCCTCGCGGACGTCGACACCGTCATGCGTGCTGTGGAGACGGTCAGCGCCTACGTCGCCGGCGCGGTCAGGCGCGAGATCGCGAACCTGCGGGCCGAGCGTGCCACGGGCCTGTCCAAGCGCGACTGGCAGCGCGCGTCGGGCCCGCATGTGACGAGGATGTTGGCCACGGGCCGCTTCCCGGCGCTGTCCAAGGCCGTGCACGACGCAACGGACGTGGACGCCGAGGCGTCCTTCGCGACCGGTCTGGACTGGGTCCTCGACGCCGTGGCCGCCAAACTCGCCCAGGCCGGCGGAACCTGGAGCCGAAAGGCCCCTGGCGACCACGATCGGTGACCGCCGGGGGAGAGGAACTCAGGCTACCGATGCCCTGAAAGGATCGGTGGGGATGATCTCCGCCTCGTCGAAGAGCTGCTCCAACGCCTCGTGCCCATGACGCCTGCGGAACTCGATCTCGGCTGTCGTCACGGGCAGGGTCCACAGGATGCGGGCGTGGCCCCCGGGAACGGGACAGTGTTCGAGGTCGGGTCCGTGGAGATAGGGCAGGCTGATCAGCAGGTGATCGCAGGTCGACCCCGGCACCCACGGTTCACCGATCGGCAAGCTGTGCTCCAGGTCGAGCTGATGTCCTCCGCAGTGGTAGTGGGCGACCATCGCCATGAGTTCGATGAACCGCTGGTCGCGGACGTGGGCGGTCATGACGAACTCCAGGCCGTGACCGTCCTTCTCCATCGCGGCCCAGCACCCGGCGGTGACATAGGCCCAGCTGTCGCTGCGGGGGCCGGGCCCCGCAACGAGAACTCGCAGATCGAGATCGGGCACCACCTTTCGCCGTTCCGGCCCGAGGTCGTAGTCGACGACCTCCACGGAGTGCCCTTCGAAGAACGCCCGGACATGTGACTCAACGGCTCCCGCGGCCAACACCCTCGCATCACTCACCGCGCGATCATCCCACCGCGACCGACCGCCCCCGGACAGCTCACTCGAGGTCATGGGATGTCGGCGCGACCCGGCCGGCGATCGTCTCCCGGGATCGGCTCTAGGCTTTGCGGGCCAGTCCGGCGGCGATGAGGTGTTCCCACACCGTGAGTTCTCGTGCTTCGCCGACGTTCCACGGGTTGTCGGTGATGTCCGGACGCCACAGGGACGCGGGGACGATCCCGGGGTCGAGGATTTCCAGGCCGTCCAGCAGGGAGGCGATTTCCGCGTCCGTGCGCCACCGGCCGCGGCCGAACGTCTGTTGGAGGACCTTCTCGGCCTCCACGGTCTCCGGGTTGTTGCCGGAGCGGAAGTGGCTGATGAAGAAGTAGCTTCCGGAGGGGACTTGGTCGCGCCAGTAGCGGACGATGCCGGCCGGGTCCTCGTCGTCGTTGACGTGGTGGAGGATGGCGCTGAGGATGACGGCGACGGGCCGAGTGAAGTCGATGAGTTCGAGGGTGTCGGGGTGGGTGCGGATGCCCTCGGGGTTGCGCACATCGACGGCGACGACGCGGGTCTGGTCGTTGTTCTCCAGCAAGGCGCGGCCATGGACCAGCACTTGGAGGTCGATGTCGACGTAGACGACCCGGGACTCGGGAGCGTGTCGTTGCGCGACCTGGTGCACGTTGTCGGCGGTCGGCAGGCCACTGCCCAGGTCGATGAACTGCCGTATGCCGGTGGTTTTCGCGATCTCCCTGACCGCCCGGGTCAGGGCCGAACGGTTGGCGAAGGCGATGGCCACCGAACCGGGCAGATCGCGTTTGAACACGTCGCCGATCTCCCGGTCCACGGCGTAGTTGTCCTTGCCGCCGAGCAGGTAGTCGTAGACACGGGCGATGCTGGGCTTGGTCGGGTCGATGGAGGAGCCTGCGTTCGTCATGGCGGCCATTCTTCCCCGCAACCCCGCCTGCGCACCCTCCTTTTGAGGGCATCCAGACCGGTCGGGGCTGCGGAAGGGCACGGACGTCGGGGCTTCCTGCCGAAGGCCTCGACCGGACGACAGGGCGACCGGCTTCACTGACGGGCTCGCGTCGTATGCGTTACGGCCAGGCCTTGGCCTTGGGCGCAGGGGACGCCGTCGAGCACAACCTCCAGCTCCGCCTGCCCGGTCGCCCCGTCCCACCCCCGCATCGCGCTGCTCCCGTGAGCCCTTGCTGAAGTCCTCCGCGCCGACGCATCCATGGTGTCGGCCCGTTGGCCGGGGCGCTTGGTCACGCCGTCGGCGGCGATGTGGCTCGCTCGTCGGCGGGGGGGGGGGGGGGGGGGCGCCTCGAGGGAGGGGGGGGCGTACGTCTCGGCCTGGTGGGTCGCCTGGGACACGGTTGACTCTCCTTGCTGGCTGCTGGACTTGGGCTGGGCGGGGTGCACGCGCCGCCCGGCAGCCTATAGG